>CAZENC010000096.1:0-10097 GCA_964513115.1 uncultured Desulfobacteraceae bacterium
CAATCGTCAGATCTTTGTGGCCTCTTTTTTCCATCTCAAGGCCAAGAGAAAATTTGATCCAGGCCGCTTCAGTGTTGTTTAAATTGTATTCAGTAATGATCCCCTCTATATACTTCACGACCGCATGGGGTGAATGTATTTCCAGAAGACATGTCATAAGTTCAGGGATTATTTTGTTTGCAGGATAGTCAGATTTAAGCAGTTCTTCGTATTTATTAATTGCATCCTGTATAAGACCCAGTTCCTTTAAAGACGAGGCAGCATCTATCATCTCTGAAACACTGCCAGGTGCTGAAAGTGCCTGCTTGATAATCGAAATGTCCTTGGAAGAGATTTCCTCAGCACGGTTTTTCTTGGTGTTTTCTATCTCCCTTTTTAACAGCCGGATTTTGTTATTCAGCGTTTTTTTTGTATGGGGTTCGGATTTAGAGATGGTTGCCAGAACCTCTTCATAGACATGCAGGGACTCCGTGAGCAATCCCATGGATTGATAGGCATCCGCTTCCTTTATTTTAGATTCAATATCCACAGTTTCATTAAATACTTTTTGTATTATTAAATTGATAATATGCACACGATAATTGATATTTTATTATGATATTATTATATTTTTTGCATTTCAATGATTTTTTCCATTATTCATTTGGCCTGAAAAGCAATCTGTGAGCAGGGCAATCAATTAACATGCAGCAATGGGAATTATTTAACACTTAAGATAAATGCCCTGTCTATTAAATCAGTTCATGAACTCTGTTTCCAATCAGGTCTTCGATTTCAGCGATCAGTTCACGGCAGGGAAGAACATTGAAGCGATTGTGGGCGGAAATAGTCACCTTCTTTTTGTGAGACATTTTCACCTTGAATATAAGTCCGCAGTCTCCGGGATATTTGTATGTTGTATACCTTAGGTCTTCTAACATTTTGCTGGATATATCCTCTTCACGGAGTTGGATCACAATAGCTTTTATGGCGTTCTGCCTGATGGAGGCCAGTGTGGCGATTTCCTGGGCGATGATTTTTGCTGAACTGTCGCCGATTTCGGCACTGCCTTTTATGAACAAAGGATCATCACATTTTAGAAGAGGGGATGTCTGAGAAAAGACGTCGGGAAATACCACTACCTCAGTTGAACCGGTCAGATCTTCTATGTTAAGGATAGCCATCTTGTCGCCACGCTTGGTCCTTTTCATTTTTAAGTTTTCAACGACGCCGGCAATTTTGACCGTACTTTTATCTTTTTGTTCGGAGAGCTCATCAATAGAACAGGTTGCAAATTGTTTTATCTCCTTGCCGTACCTGTCCAGGGGATGTCCTGTAATATAAAAACCGAGGGCTTCTTTTTCTTTCCTTAATCTATCTTTATCATCCCATTCGTCAATGTCGGGGAGTTCGAGGAGACCGCCGTTTTCCCCGGTATTAAAGCTCAGAGAGCCAAAGATGTTAAGCTGGTTCGGGTCCCGATTGATACCACAAAACCTCAGCACATCATCCAAGGCAGCAAAAAGCCTTGATCTGTAGGTGCCCGTAAAATCAAAGGCGCCGCACAGTATCAGTCCCTCAAGGACTCGGCGATTGACCTTTGAGTTTTCCACTCTTTTGCAGAAATCAGCCAGATCACGAAAAGGCCCGTTTTTTGATCGTTCCTCGATTACAGACTCAACGGCCTTCAAACCCACGTTTTTTACCGCGGCCAAGCCGAAACGGATCTTTCCTCCAACTACTGAAAAGTCTGCCTGACTTTCATTAACGTCGGGAGGCAGGATGTCAATTTGCATCCCTTTGCATTCAGCAATATTCTTTATTGTTTTGTCCTGGTTACCCATATCCTGTGTAAGAAGTGCCGCCATAAACTGTACGGGGTAATGGGCCTTTAGATATGCGGTTTGATAAGCGATCATGGCATAGGCTGCGGAATGGGACTTGTTGAAACCGTATCCGCCGAATTTCTCTATTAACATAAAGAGTTTTCCGGCCGTTTTGGAATCAACACCATTTTGCTTTGCGCCATTAATAAACCTAACCTTGTGTTTTGCCATGACCTTCTGTTTCTTTTTCCCAATAGCCGCTCTGAGTTCATCGGCCTCGGCCAAAGTATAACTGGCCAGGATCTGGGCTATTCTCATAACCTGTTCCTGGTACAATATGACACCGTAAGTTTCTTTTAAAATGGGCTCAAGCTGAGGAAGAAAATAATTGATCTTGAGCTTCCCATGCTTTCCCTTAATGAATTCGTCCACCATGTTGCTGCCCAGTGGGCCTGGCCTGTAAAGGGCCACAAGGGCGATGATGTCTTCAAAGACCTCCGGTTTGAGTCTTCTTAGGAGGTCTTTCATGCCGGAACTCTCCAACTGGAATACACCTGTTGTTTTTCCTTCGCTTACGAGCCGATAAGTGGCCTCATCATTTAGGGGGATCTTGTCTATAATCACTTTTTGGCCGGTGGTTTGCTCAATCAGTCCGAGGGCCTGTTTTATAACCGTAAGGGTCTTCAGTCCCAAAAAGTCGAATTTTATAAGCCCTAGTTGTTCAATCTTATCCATTGTATACTGGGTCATAATTTCATCGTGGGACCCTTTAAACAGAGGCAAGTATTCAACGAGAGGCCTGTCCGAAATGACCACACCTGATGCATGGGTCGATGCATGTCTGGACAAACCTTCAAGCGCACGTGATATTGTCAGAAGCTTTTTAGTTTGTTCGTCACTTTGTTCAAGCCTTTTTAATTCCGGCTCTTCCTGAATCGCCTTTTCGAGGCTCACACCAGGGCCTTCCGGAACCAGCTTGGCAATACGATCCACCTCTCCTAACGGTATATTGAGGGTTCGGCCCACGTCTCTTATAACACCCCTTGCCTTCATGGTTCCGAAGGTAATGATTTGCCCGACATTATCCCTGCCGTATTTATCAGCTACATACCGTATAACTTCGTCTCTGCCGTTGATGCAGAAGTCAATATCTATATCTGGCATGCTTATGCGCTGGGGATTTAGAAACCTTTCGAAAAGGAGGCCATATTTGATGGGGTCGATGTTGGTGATGTTGAGGCAGTAGGCCGCCAGAGAGCCTGCGGCCGATCCGCGCCCAGGACCGACTGGAATACCACGGCTTCGGGCATGTTCTATGAAATCGGCCACGATCAAAAAATAGCCGGAGAACCCCATTTTGTGAATGACCTGTAGCTCAAAGTGGAGCCTATCTCTGTATTCCCGGGTTAATTCTTTGGAAAAAGGTTCTTTTTCCTGCTCCTTTTCGCTTAGGCGCTTTTTAAGGCCCAGCTGTGCGTCATGGGACAACATTTCATCCAGAGTTCGGCCTTCAGGAACATTGAATACAGGATATTTGTACTGACCGAATTTCATCTCATAATTACAGCGACTGGCCACCTGAATGGTATTGCCAAGGGCATCCTCAAAGCCGGCAAGCCCATGCTCCATTTCGGAAGGGGATTTGAAATAGAATTCATTCGCAGAAAACCTGAGTCTTTTTTCATCATCAATGGTTTTGCCTGTCTGAATACAAAGGAGAACATCATGTGCCTCAGCATCTTCGCGGTTTAGGTAATGACAGTCATTAGTGGCGATAAGGGGTATTGAAAGGTCTCTTGACATTTCTTTGAGAGCGGCGTTGATATTTGTCTGGTCAGGAAGACCATTGGCCTGCACCTCCAAGTAGAACCGGCCATTATCAAAAACGGAAGAGAGTTCTTCAGCCTTTTCCCTTGCTGTTTCAATTCGGCCGCTTCTAATATAATAAGGAACGATGCCCTTAAGACAGGCAGAGAGTGAGATAAGGCCGCCGTTGTATTTTCTCAAAAGCTCCATATCGATACGAGGGTGGTAATAGAAACCCTCCAGGTGGCCCAAAGTTATCAGTTTGCTCAGGTTTCTATACCCTTCTTCGTTCATCACCAGAAGGATCAGGTGATAGGCATTAGGGCTTCCATCCGGTGAAGGGGATTTGTCTCGGCGGTCACCAGGTGCCATATATACTTCGCAGCCGATGATTGGTTTGATTCCGGATCGTTCAGCTTTTTTGTAAAAGTCCACTGCACCGAACATATTGCCGTGGTCGGTGATTGCAACGGCATCCATCCTGTATTCTTTAGATTTATCTAGCATTCGATCAATACGGATCGCACCGTCTAAGAGGCTGTATTCGGTATGGACGTGAAGATGAATAAAAGGTGAATTGTTGTGGGGCACTTTATCCTCGGTTGGTTTTTTCATCGGATTTCAATTATCCAACCAGAAAGGACCTCCCCGATCACCATCAAGGCATCATCTGCTGCGTTACCTTCGGTCGCTCCTCCTTGCAGCGTATTGCTTATACGCCTCAGTCGTCGCTCCTCGGTGCCTTGCATCTAATACCTTGCTGGTGATCAGGAATCCCTCAAAACCACCTGTTGTGAATGAAGAAATTCAAACTTGACGGTGGATTTGGGGACCGCGTGATCCATTCCCGGTTGTCAGCTTAAAAGAATATTTAATGCTCTCCCAAATAAGAACAAAATAGGAATCTCAAGAGTCTTTGCTGTTGTATATTATAAATATATTATGATACGGTATATACGCAAGATCATCAAGAGAGTTTTCAGGCACAAACACCGATCAATTTCCTTTCTATGGACCGTGTCTATGAATCGTACCCGTTTTTTCGTGCAAGGAATGCATTAAAAGGCTTTATTGTCTTTATTGACAATATAAATCGCAGATTAATTGCGTCCCTTTTTCTGGGTTTTTGAGTCTGGGAGGGTGCAGAAATCAAGGAAGAAGCTATGAACGCAGGGCAGGAAAAGATTTTAAAGGAAAGGCTTGAGAGGCTAAAAAACCAAAACAAGAAGTTGAGAGAGAAAGCAGCTGTTCTCAGGAAGGAGAAAGAATCCCTCGAAAAGGCCTTAAAAGTAAGCCAGAAGTTGCTAAATTATAACCCCGGGGCGATCGTTCTTATCCAGGATGAAAAGCTCATTTTTATCAACGAAATCGTTCAGATGCAATTGGGGTACAAAGAAGAAGAAATCATAGGGCGCAATTTTCTGGAGTTCATTCATCCCCGTTCTAAAGAATTCGTACGAAATTTGCATCAGCGAAGGATTGCCGGAAAATCGGTCCCAGATCAATATGAGGTATTTTTGGCAACAAAAAGCGGCGAACCACAATGCTGTGAGGTTGTGGTTAGGAAGATCCGGCATCGGGGCCGAACCTCTTTCCTGCTCAATCTTGTAGGCCTGGACGAAAAGAAGCAGGAAGAAAGGAAGCAGATTCAATCACAGAAGAGGGAAGCCCTGGCTCGTATGGCGTCAGGCTTGAGCCACGAATTCAAGGATTGTCTGAGTGTTGTGAGTAAGCAGCTTCCCAATCTTCAGCATATCGAATCTGCAAAAGATTCCGGGTTTTACGAATCGTTTAAAAAGATTGAGGCCGCCATCCAAAAGGAACATCTCATTGTTCGCCAACTGGACAGCTTGGCAGATTTTCAAAGGCAAAGACCGGGCACTGTCCTTTTCGACTTGAGAAAAACGGTTAAAGATGCAGTCGAACTGGCAAGACAGAACTGGAAAGAACAATCTGAGCATCTTGGTGACAAGACGCACCTCAAGACCTATCTGAGGACAATATCACCAGTGGAAGGGCACCCGGAAGAGATAAGAGATGCCATTTTGAGCATTATATTGAATGCTGCCGACGCTTTGCGGACTGGTGGGGAGATTTATTTGACTACTGAAGAAAACGCCGGGTTCGCCCATGTTTTTCTGCAGGATAACGGGATAGGCATTAAAGGGGATATCCGAGACAAAATGTTTGACCCTTTTTTTACCACAAAGGGCGGCTTCCAACCGGGTCTTGGGTTAAGCTTGTCATTCGCCACGATCCGTCGGCATGGCGGAGAAATTGAATTTATGAACCTGGAGGGTCGGGGGGCAACTTGCACTATCAAACTCCCCCTTGCCCAAGTCAACCCTTTGAAAAAGGCCAGGAGCCCTAAAAAAAGTATTAATAACTCACGTATCCTAATTATTGCTGATGAAGGCATGGTTAAAGACCTGCTTCTTCAGTTATTTGTTAGAAGGAAGGGGAAGGTGACGGCCGTTTCCAATACCAGGGATGGTTTTAAGGCATTGAGGAAAAACAAATTTAATCTTGTTATTGCAGACCTGAATGCATTCCCCCTTGATCCATCAAAAATTATACCAGAAATCAAAAAAATAGACCCCAGTTTGCCAGTTGCGCTGGTGAATGCAGAGTCAAAAGGCAAATCATCCCGCGCCTTGAAAAAACTGGGTGCGGACCTGGTAATCGGTAAGCCACTTGAAATGGACAGGATTGTATCCCGTGTTTCATATGTGTTGAGGTAGTTATCAAAGTGAGTAAATTAGTTGAAAGTCCGGAAACTCCATTAGCCGAAAGGATAAGGCCGACAACACTTGAAGAGATGGTTGGACAGGAGCATCTCCTTGGCCGTGACTCTCTTCTCTCCAGGGCCATGCGGGGAGGTCGCATATTTTCAGTAATTTTTTGGGGGCCTCCTGGATCCGGGAAGACCACTTTGGCTAGGCTGGTGGGTTCCTACACTCAGCTTCCCTTTCAAGCTTTCTCAGCGGTCACCTCGGGTGTAAAAGAACTAAGAAGGATAGTCGAGGCTGCCGGAGAGGCTAAAGCAGTCTCCGGCAAACCCACAATCCTTTTTGTGGATGAAATCCATCGATTTAACAAGGCCCAGCAGGATGCGTTCCTTCCATATGTCGAAAACGGACTTTTAATACTGATCGGGGCAACAACACAAAATCCCTCTTTCGAGGTAATTCCGCCGCTTCTTTCAAGGACCAGGTTAATGATTCTTAAACCTCTGGGGAAAAAGGAGATCATGAAGCTTGTGCTGAGGGCTTTGGCCGATAAGGATCAAGGTCTGGGGGCTATGGACGTAGAAATAATGCCGGAAGCAATGGATTTTATAGTTGAGTTTTCCCAGGGGGATGCCCGAGTGGCCTTAAACAATCTTGAAGCAGCGGTTAATTATATATCAAACGGCGAGGGAAAAAAGCCTTTGAGGGTGGGGCTGAAAATTGTTGAAAAGATCCTCGGCAGAAAAGCACTACCCTATGACAAGGACGGGGAAGAACATTATAACCTGATCTCGGCCTTTCACAAAAGCCTTAGGGGAAGTGATGCTCAGGCATCAATTTACTGGCTTTACCGTATGTTGATGGCAGGAGAGGACCCCCTGTTCATTGGGCGGAGAATGATCCGTTTTGCAGCAGAAGATGTGGGCTTAGCAGACCCGGGTGCTTTGCAGATGGCACTTGCCGCTTTTGAGTCCTGGCAAAAGGTGGGACCTCCAGAGGCCCAACTGGCACTGGTCCAAGCCGCAGTTTATCTTGCGTCTGCGCCAAAAAGTAATGCACTTTACCTTGCGGAAATGGCTGTCAAAAAGGAGGTAGAAAGATCCGGCAACCAACCGGTCCCATTACATATCAGGAACGCGCCTACTGATCTGATGAAAAAGTTGGGCTATGGGAGAGGTTACCGCTATCCCCACAATTATGCTGGTGGCCGGGTAGAACAGGAATACCTGCCCAAGAATGTCAAAAACCGGGTTTTTTATCGTCCAACCGACAGGGGTTTTGAAAAAGAGATCAGAAAAAGGCTAGTTTGAAGAAAGGTCAAACAGTGTTTTGCTGTTGGGCATTTCTTTAAGGACGTTATCAATCCAGGTCAAGAGGGGTTCTGCATCTGTTGCAGCGTTTTGCCCCCCTGAAAAGCATATGGCCACATTCAGGGCACACGTAGCGAGACTCTTCATCTTGTACCCATTTTTCGGATCCCACTTCCCGCCAGTGTGGGATTGCACGCAGAATAACCTTCTTGCCCACGGGCATGGAAAAGTCTTTGATAAACTGACAGGGGAAATCCGGGCACTCGTGACAGCCGGCATAACCCCTCCTTTTTGTGCAGGCTTTAATTGAACATTCTTTGCAATAGACAAACGGAGCATCTGATAAGCACCCTTCACACCTGATATCGGCAACGGTAAGGTCTTCACTCCCTGAGAGCTTGCCCTTGTAAACACCTAAGAGCCTTTCCTTGAACTTCAGGTTGTTGTCTCTCGTGGCATATAGAATACCGCAAACGCCGCAATAAAGACCGCAAGGTGCCAAGAATTTAGGATTTATCTCTATTTTTTGGGCCCTATTATTGTTATAAAGGAGGCGACCACCGATTCGTGATACCATCGTATGACCAGCAATTCGAAAGCGCCTTCCTGGAGGTGTACTGGGGGTTTTCAATCCACAGAAGCATTTGTTTGTGGGCCTCGTTTAATTGCTTGAATTTCTCCGCATCACCTCCCATGTCAGGGTGGTGGAGCTTGGCCATCTTTTTATAAGCGGACTTTATTTTGACTATCTGACTATCGCAGTACAAATCGTTCCTGTCGAGTTCCAGGATTTTCAGGCAGTCTTTTTCACGCTTGCTAAGCCGCAAACTAGATTTCCGGTTTGGCTTGATGCTGCCAGGATCAATATTTTTGTTTTGGTTTTTTTCTAGTAGGAAGAGAGAAGCAAAACTTTTTGAGGTCTTGTTGTCGACCAGACGATGCCATTCTGTTCCGGATCGAAGAATAAGTCTTTTAAGATCCTCAGCAGGCTTGTTCCCTGGTTTTCTTTTGCAAATAAATCTGGAAATTCCTTTTGACCACACAGGAATTACGTCCAGTATCACATGATCACGGGTGAAAGAAAAGGCCGCATACCTTGTATTAAAAGTCTTGAGTAATCCTTTTGAGAGGGAAAGGACCCAATTGATCTGTTGGCGGCATTCCTTCGAGCAGTACCGTCTGCCCGGCTTTATCCCGACTGTTCCACAGGAAAGACATCTTGCCGGTTTGGCAGGTGTAGTATGCCTAACAACTTTATTGTCAAATATTTGATCTAAAATGGTTCCCATATTATCTATCTGCATGCCAGCATTATAGCAGGATAAGAAAACGCAATAAACCCCGCATTGGGCAAACTAAAAATGCGCGTACCGTGCTTTTATGATATTATTCCGGCGCAGCTTTGTCTCAATCACTGTCACAGTATTATTCTTGCCAACTTGTAGTTTTGCTGGTCCCAACCCGGTACAGCCCAGCAAGGCCGAGCTCGCGTGTCAATATATCGTGAAACATCCTAATAATCAAGTAAATCCAGGGCAACAGGCTTTCATTCACTACTCCCTATAGCTCTTCAGGCGTAAAGGAGACCACATGGTCGATTTTGGGTCGGTTTGCAAAGACCATTGCAAGCCTGTCCACGCCGAGGGCAATGCCTGCGGCCTCGGGCATGAATTCAAGAGACTTCAGAAACCTATCAGCCATAGGGTACGCCTGCATTCCCGACTTGCATCTTTGTCGCAGATCGTTTTCAAACCTGGCCCTCTGTTCCTGTGGATCAGTTAATTCCGAAAACCCATTGGCCAGTTCCAGGCCGCCTATGAAAATCTCGAATCTCTCGGCAAATTCAAGGTTATCAGGCTTTAACCTGGCCATTGCAGCCAAAGAAACCGGGTAATCATATAAGAATGCGGGCTTGGTTACTCCTAAGTTTGGTTCGATCTCATTGACCATAAGTTCGTCAAAAGCCCCTTTTTTGAGTGCTTTTTCCAGAGACATAGAGGTATAGCGGAAAAATGCTTCACTGACCGAGATCCTTTGCCATGGGGCTTCCAGGTCAATATCCATGTTCCGGTAGCGGAGCCTTTCCCCAAAACCGAGATTTCGGGAGACCCATAAGATAAGTGCTTCGCACTCCTTCATTAGGTGATTATAATCTATCCCTATTTGATACCATTCAAGGAGAGTGAACTCGGGCAGGTGAAGATTGCCACGTTCCCCTTCACGGAAGCACTTGCTGATCTGAAATATTTTTGAATACCCAGCACTCAGCATCTGCTTCATGCATATTTCGGGAGAAGTATGAAGGAATTGGTTGCCAGCACGGACGGCTTCGATGTGGACTTCAGGAGAAGGCGCAGGAATGATCTGTGGGGTTTCCACCTCCAGATAATCTTTTTCGATAAAGAACTTCCTGATTGCCTGAATCATCCGGGCGCGCAAGAACAGGT
>CAZENC010000097.1:0-9956 GCA_964513115.1 uncultured Desulfobacteraceae bacterium
AATATAAGAAAATCACTGTAAAAAACGCGAGAATACTTACAACTGCAACAAGTATCCTATACAAAAAACAGATTGTCGCAGATATTAAGTCTTTTGATACTCATTTCGGCTTGGGTGGTATATTCGAATCTTCTGAAGATCTCGATTTTGTCCTAAGAACTCTGTATAAGGGGTACGAGGGATACTTCTATACTGGCACATTTGTAATCCATAAAAATCCTGTCAAGGTGTATGATGTGAATACTGCCAATAGAGCATACAGATATAATAGAGGTTTTGGTGCACTTGTCAAAAAACATATGAAAATCTTTGGAAACAAATACATTGTGTTTATTTGTATATACGACTTATTTAAAAATATGATCAATCTACTAATCTACCTATTATGGAATCCGGCGAGAGCATATTATAACTATATCAGTTTCAAAGGGAAAATTGCTGGCTTTTTGAAATATCATTATAACTAGCTTCCTTGTTGAATCACTATTTGCCCGCATAACAAAACTTGCAACAATAGCTAATGTGGTGTTACTTTTTTGATCTTAATTTAGCTCTTTTGCGAACTAAGTCAGTATAGTATTCCATTTTTTGAGGATCGTTTGTTATATTAACATTATGTTTTCTGTATTTGTACAAGACCTTTCTGAAATGATCAAAATTGCAAACTGCACTAAGCTTTACAAAAAGGTCATAATCGACAGCAGCAAAAAGGTCCTCATCTATGTTTTCTATTCTATACCAATACTTTAATTTAAACATTCTTAAATGACCCACGATCATTTTTTGCATCAACAAATTTCTATTATAGTTTCTATAACTTCTTTCCTTTCTGATAAATTCTCCGTTTTCATCAATGATCTCGTAATCCGAATATACAACTCCGTACTCATTATGTTTATCGAGGAATTTAACCAATTCTTCTACTGCTGTTGGGTACAATAAATCATCACCATCCAGCTGTCCAATATACTCACCCCGACAAAGATCAATAGCTGCATTCATTGCTGCAGCCGGCCCTTTATGCTCCTGAGTTATCCATCTCACTCGCTTGTTATCGTTATAATTGTTTTTTATGATTTGTAATGTTTTGTCTGTTGATCCATCGTCAACAATGCATACCTCCAAATCCTGGTATGTCTGATTAAGGGCACTCTCTATAGCAGCTTTAATATATTTCTCACAATTATATGAACGTATAAAAATCGAGACTTGAGGTTCTTCCCAATCATCCGGGGGAGAAAGAAAATGCCTGTACATAGGTATCTTTTTCCCTAACAATCTTCTTGTAACTGTTCTGCCCTCGCTGCGATACAATGCACCGTTATCATGTTTTTGGTGTAAACCGATAGCGTTAGGCTCTGGAATGAAATAAGCCCCTCTTTTATACTGATTGTAGTTAAAAACATCGTCCTCTCCTCCCCACATTGTAAAGTCTTCATCAAAGCCACCTGCAGCCAAGGCCCATTTACGCCAGAAAGCCATATTCCCACCGCCAGCTACAATATAAGGATGAGGATATTTTTTTAAAAAATCTGTTTTTTTATAAATTGAAATACGCCAATCGCGGGTTGGATGCTTTAGGTCTCTCCGTTCTGGATGCGGCATTATCGCATCTAATTGTAATAAGACATTTTGATCATTTAAGATGTCTTCTGCACTTATATTTTTTGGATCAACATGCTTCAGAATTCCAATGACTACTATATTTTTTTCTGTTACGTGAAACCATTTCATATATTCTTCCACTAACCAGGGGACGGGGATAACATCACAATCAAGAGAAATAATCACTTCACTTTGAGAAACCTTAATAGCCTTATTTCTAATGGCCGCTAGTCTATATCCTTTATCTTTTTGAGAAACAATTTTAATATCAAAATAATTGCTGTATTTTTCTATCAATTCTTTGACATTATCTGAGCTTCCGTCATCAGCAATAATGACCTCAATGAGATTAAGGGGATAGGTTTGGTGAGTTAAGGCAGATAACGTTTTGTCTAGCATCGCTTTTCGATTATATACAGGAATTATAATACTTGTTTTTAAAGTGGGATTTATCCTTTGTTTTTTCAATCCTCTTTCTATAACGCTGTAATCATTCTCAGTGCCAGAAATACCGCTTATCTTTATCCCGTATCTTAATAACGCAATGTGATCTGAAATATTTTTGAACAATATCTTTAGTTCTTCTACTATTACCTCTTTAAGATTAAACTTAGTAAGTTCAAAATTATTGTTGAAATATATCTTTTCGTGAGCACGAACTAACAGTGCATAAGCCTTTAAATGTGGATAGGGTTCTAAGAGGACTATCCGGTCATACTTCTTTTTCCGTGACCGAATGAGTTCAAAAATAAACTTAACTTTATTCACTATCTTAAGCTGGGAGTTTTTAGGGAAAGATAGGTTGCCCTCAACATCAAAACCAGTCGATCGCAAAATAATGTTGTTAAAGTTGCCTGCTAATTTGCCCCAGGGGATTTTGCTACGCAAACTAAAGTCATAGCCTATAATTAAGGTATTTTTGTGTTTCATATCGAGATATTATTTAAACTTTTGCAATTACATTAGTTTGCTAACGCACCGAATATTTTTCTCCCGAGTAACGATTTAACCAGTATTCGTAACGCTTGTTTTTTGGGTACATGAGGGTCTAACTTTGTTAACCATAGAAGCGGGAAAATAGTTTTATATCCGATCTCATACACATTATCTTCCAATAAAAGAAGTAATTGTGATGACACTTCTTTTTTTAAATCGCATATAATTTTTCTATTAGAATAATCATATTTTTCCAGAAATTTATATATTAATTTTTCCAAATAAAAAGTAAGGATCCTTAGATGTTCAAATACCAATGTCTCATTTGATAAGTAATAAAACAGCCTACAACTTTCAAAAGCAAGATCATCTATAGCTTCTTCAAATATATATTCCAAATTTCTTCTTGATATCTGTCTGGCGATCTCAAGCTGTTTATGCCGCCGTATTGTGGATATATTTTTTCCCCATTTTCTCCATTTGACAAGTACTTCAGGAATATTTGCTACTTCCCAAGAAAAACTTATCCTTGACCATAGGTCATAGTCCTGTGCGCTGCTCAGTTCCTCGCTATAGCCCCCCATCTGCATAACAGCACTTTTTCTAAACATGGCTGCGCAATGGGCAAATTGATTTTTAAAAAGTAATTTCCATCTGAGCAGGTGAGGTTGCGATAAACTATGCCATACTTCCTTAGGTTCTTCAAATTCATCAATAACTTCCGCCCAGCTACCGACGAGTGCCGTTTGAGAGTTACTATCCAAAAATTCTACTTGTTTTTCGAATCGTTTGGGCAAAGAAATGTCATCACTATCATGCCGTGCAATATATTCCCCGCGGGCTACTTGCAAACCTTTATTCAATGATTTTGCCAACCCAATATTTTTCTTATTATTTATTATTTTTATTCTGGGATCTCTATAACTTTTTAATATTTCCACTGAACTGTCAGTGGATCCGTCGTTGATAATCAAAAACTCAAAATCCCGAAAAGTTTGATTCAGCATGCTCTCAATTGCCTTACGCAAGTAGCGCTCGGCATTGTAAACAGACATTACGACACTAACCTTTGGCTTAAACATTTGGCACCGCTTCTGCCCAAATTTCTCCCCAACGAACCTCTTGATGGATGATCTTTAATCTAGCTTCGTTCATTTCTTGAGCAAAAGACTCTAAAGTATATTCAATCTCGTGAGTAGAGTCTAATCGCCACTCTACACCCAGTTCCTGTTTAAGCGGTACTCTCCAGTCACGATCGTAGAGAGGCACCCGAATGAGTACCCGGGATGGATTTACCTTATCTTGAACCCGCCGTAGAAAAGGAAGGCGAGCCTCCAAATGCTCAAGTACATTGGATAAAATTATCACATCAAAGTGCTCATTGGGAAGGTCCTTAAGGACATCGCCAACCATGAATTGCAGCTTTTGATGTTGATAACGGTTCTGCGCTTGGGTGATATTCTCTGTTGAGCAGTCTATCCCCACAACTTCTGCTCCGGTCTTTTTGACAAGGTCGTAAGCAACGGTCCCATTCCCACAACCGACATCCAATACCCGCTCGCCAGGGCGCACTCTGGCAACAAAAAATTCGTGATAACGGGTATGCCGATGCTTTGTATGAACGCCATCTCCGTATTCTGTAGCCTTGGTTCCTTCCAAAGCATACAATTGACTATCCAAGCGAAAAAGGAAACGTAATGCTTGATCTGGCGGCAAAGTATTAGCCCGACGGTCAATGGCTTTTCCAACAATATCCTCGAATTGGGTGGTCGAAAGCCGATTCATAACTGTCAGTAACAATTTGGAGACTCTGCTTCTCAAAAAAGCAAGCATTCCTAGGTCTCCTTCCAATATGTCAACTCTTCGAGTAATGACAGTTCCATTTTCAAGACGCGTTCTAGTGAAAAGTTTTCAACCACAAACTGGCGGGCGTTTTTACCCATTGTTGTTCGCAGTATCTTATTTGCAAGTACGTTTTGAATGGCACCTCGTATCTGATGCGGTGATGTCCCACACAGATAGCCTGTTTTCCGATGGCTAATTAGTTCTCGGATGCCGGACACATCTGTGCCGATAACGGGCAAACCACAGCTCATTGCCTCCAGCAGGGTCTTGGGATGGCCTTCATACAACGAGGGTAGAACAAAGATTTCTGCCTTGTTAAAATACTGCGGTAGTTCTGTGTGTGGTCGGTTACCTAGGAAGTGGACATTAACTTTATTTTCACGTGCCGATTTTTCAAGAGCTTTCCGTTGTGATCCATCTCCAATAATATCCAATTCGACATTGAGCCCTTGGATAGCTTCAAGTAAAGCAAAAAGGTTCTTTTGATCATCCAGACGACCGACAAAAAAAATACGGCCTGATTTGTAAGTACCATTTTTATTGGGTCGAAAAAAATCAGTGAGCACATAATTCGGAATAACCTTCATCTTACTATTTTTAAGGTTGTATTGATCCACAACGTAGTTCTGCATCCGCTCAGTAGTAACAACTACTCTATCGGCGGCAGTGAAAACTTGTTTCTCTTGCTTCCGAGCAAGCCGTGCCGCCTCCGAATCATCTCCCTGCTCACGTGAAACAAAGTATGACCACATATACCCACAGCGGGCAATCAGTGGCTTGTGGTATATTCGTGCAGCGCGGAGCGCCACGTCTGCACCGCTGGTCTGATTGGTTTTGTAAATATCAGCACGCAGCAGATACCAGCCGTGCAAGACCGGAAGCCATCTCTCGTAACGTTGCGGTGACAGTCCCCAACGGTTGCAGAGTATGCGAATACTGGGAATACGATCAGCGTATTTCAGGTCACTAGCATCACCGTAAGTAACAAAGGTGACCTGCACACCGTGTTCCTGAAGACGCCGATAAATTGCCACCTCTCGTTCAAACATGCCTATTTTATCCCAGGTTTGCAGGGAGACCCCGCGGGTCAAAAAGAGAACCAGTCTGATACATTTCTGATTACTCATCATAGAATAGCGTAGTTGCAATCATCATATAGCTATATTTTTATTATAAGACTTCGATTATGCAAAAAACCTAATATAATTTTGCCATTTCCAAAATTTTTTTTGCTCTCTTCTCATAAGACCACTGCCGCGCTTTTCGAGGCGCAGTTTTACTAAGTAAACGGGTACGTTTACCATCACCTAATATCCTTTGTATTCCTTGTGCTAAGGATACTGAATTATCTGGAGGGACAAATTCAACCTCTTCATCAGTTAGCCATTGTCGCAATGCAGGAATTGAGGTTGCAATCGTTGGAGTACCGGAAGCTAAATATTCGCCTAGCTTGACCGGACTTGTCCATTGAGAACTGGGGTGCTTTGCAGACGGCGGCAGCAATAAAACATCAGCATGCCAGAGTAAGGGAGGTATGTTATTCTGCGGCGTTGAGCCATGTAACGTTACGTTACGCAAGCCTTTCTTCTGAATAAGCATTTGTTGTCGCTCAATATCCTCAGTCCATCCTCCGATCAGATGAAATTGTACATCAGGCAGTAATGACGCAGCTTCCATAATCGTAGGTATACCTTTATAGTCATAGAGGTGGCCAATATACGTAGCAACTGGCGCTCCCAGGGTATAAGGATTTTTCGGCATTTTAGTTGGACGTCTAAATACTCGAAAATCTACTCCTGTTGGCAATACGACCAGCTTTTCTTCCGGAACTCCGATGGAACGATAGTAAGCTGCCAAATAATCAGAAATCGTAATCCAAAGTCGAAAGGCCTGATGATGCGTTGCATCTACCAAACGCAAGAATGGAGCCGTGTTATTGTCTGGGTGGGCGTGACTCTCGGCTACGGTTGGAATTCTGCATTTGCTGCTCAACCAGGGGAAGATATAGTTTCGCGCAAAAATGAGATCTGGCCGCATTAAAAGGGTTATAGGGAGACTCAGCAACGCAAATCGCCAATGCTCATCAACAGTGTAACGTACTACCTGCCGGGGCAGTTGGACCCAGCGTAATGGCTCTCTCAACCCGTACATCTGCGCCAGTTTCTCCGGCGGTGTTTTGCCTGTGGGCGACTGGCGACAGATCAGCGTCACCTGGTGTCCTAACCGGGCAAAGCCTTGGGCCATCTTCACGGTGTTGATGGCGTGAGCCCATTGGGAAGAAGCTTCAAAGGCACTGGCTACTACAATGCGCATTAATACCTCTCACCAAAACCTACCGTTTTGCGACAGCAATGAAACGACCGCAATGCAGCTCATCATTGATGGTATTTGCATATTTCATGTAAAAACGGCGACGCAATCGTTTTAGAAAGACAGGCTGAAGCCATTGATTGTTTAGAAATCTCTCAACCTGGTCACTCAAGAGCCAGCCGGTCAAACGGTCCCTGCGATGTTGGTGGATCATCTTCCGGATCTGGAAGCCGGCCGCTTCGAGTTCCTGCTCAAATTCACCCCGATCAAAGTGACGATAATGTAGCTTGCTTGGTGGCAACAGTCTGGACGGTACACTGATAATCAAGATGCCTCCCGGTTGCAAAACGTCATACACATTGGCCAGCACAGCCGGACAATCTTCAGGTGGGATATGTTCGTAGACTTCTACCATCACCACAGCGTCGAACTGTCCTTTGTCCAGCCCGTAGTTCGCAACCAGATCCTTCCGCAGGTCTGCGACAATAAACGCGCCCTTTGGCACCAGGGCCTTGGCATAGAGAATTGAAAGCTCCAAGTAGTCAATACCTGTTACAGCATACCCTCGACAAACCAACTCTGCCGAAATGCGCCCATCTCCACAGCCAGCATCCAAGACAGTAGACAGTGGCGCTGGGAGTTCGTTAAGTACAACTTGAACATATCCAAAATACAGCAGGCTATCCCTGTGAAAAGGATCCCGAATCCAGTGATAGGGAAGCTTATACTTGTTTCGACTCAACTTGGTCTTGGTTTCATCCATCCATTTTTCTTTTATGAGCCACTAACAGATACCCTGCTGTCAAAAATGGGCCAGCAATTCGGCGGGAAATATCCTGATAGCGTGGGGCATTCGTCGTAGGGTAGAATCGAAATATCAAATGGGCCAATAGCAGATAGAGATAGTGCCACGCTGGGTAATCCCGACGCTGCCAGGCAATTCGCTGCAGCAAAATGGCCAATGTTTGCTCTTCCGTGTACAGTTCCTTAATTTCTTGGATTTCGAAACAAGAATAGAATAATCGGCGTAGACCGTACTCGGTAAAGCGTTGGTAATCATTAGGTGCTTCATGGATCGGATAGACGAATGGCGCCGTCAAGATCACCCGTCCGCCATCGCCTAAAACACGCGCCATCTCCTGAACTGCCAGTCTCGCATCAGCGAGATGTTCAAGTACTTCTGAACATATAATTTGCTCAAAGCTGCCAGACGCAAACGGAAGACGATGAGCATCGGCGATAACATGCACACCTGCTGCTGGCATTATATCTACACCAACTCGATTAGAAAAGGCATTCGACAATGGTGATTGCCCACAACCTAGGTCGAGGGTTCGCTGATTTGTAGCAAGTCGTTGGATCTCCTGGTGCACACGGTATTTACCCACTTTTCTTTCAAGATGAACACGTATTGGCTGTATGGGAAGTAAAACTAGATGACGAATATGTGCCATAATATAATGAATATATCGACAAATGGAGCTTACAATTTTCGTTTTACAAATGTACGCCTTCTCTCTCAATTATGCTGTTCCTCTGTTACTGACCATCTAAGGGGCACAGAGAGCATCCCACGTTCGCGTTGTTGTGCTTCAATAACAAGCTGAGCGATGCCCTTGAATTTTGCAAGAGTTACAAACGAATCTCTGACTCTAACAGCAAAGTCAATAACGTAAGACCCTCCACTGAGCGGGAGTGGAGGAACTGCTATAATCAGGTTAAATCTCCCAACATTTGAAACACCAAGAGATTGTCCCTCAATTACATCCCACAAACATGGCTCACGCTTTTGGTTCAATAAGTCGAAAGTAAAGAGTAATCTTTCAATAGGAATTCCTGACTCACATTCGAAGATAACAAGAAAACCATCCTTAGCCCTAATCTGGCGATTTTCTTGCTCATAGACATTCAGAACACGCACTTTAAATAGCAAGAAATCTTCTGTGGAAAAAACAAACTTTTCTTTCAAGGAGTGTTGACGAGCACGATAGTTAGCGTCCTCATGATATTGTATATTCTCATATTGAGTAATCACCCCCTCTGGTTTTCCTTCAACTATTGCTTCACCTTTATCAAGAAGCATCACTTGTTGGCACAAATACTGAACCATTTCAAGTGCGTGTGAAACAAACAAAATTGTCTTGCCAGCTTCACGATACTCTTTCATTCTTCCTAGGCAGCGATTCTGAAATCCAACGTCACCAACAGCTAGCACCTCATCAACCAATAGAATATCAGCCTCTACATTCATCGCGACACCAAACCCTAGCCTAGCCAACATCCCGCTCGAATACTTCCTCACCGGCTGATTGAACCACTCCTCCAATTCCGTGAATTCCTCGATCTCCGGCATCTTTTCCTCAATTTCTAATCTGGAAAGCCCCATGATGGCTCCCAGCAGTCGGACGTTTTCTCGGCCGGTTAGTTCAGGGTGTATGCCTGCATTGAGTTCAATCATTGGAAACACCCGACCACGCACCTCTATTTGACCTCGGGTAGGTGGAGTAACACCAGCCAGTATCTTAAGCAGCGTGCTCTTGCCCGCCCCATTGCGTCCTATGATACCAAGAGTCTCACCTCGTTTGACCTCAAAGGAGATATCACGCAAGGCCCAGGGACCTCTTTCATTCAAAGTAGAACTTTTGCTATTTCTCAGACGAGTAACAAGACCTCTCACGGCTGGCACTAATGGCAGTCCGTACCGTTTCCAGAGGCCTTCAACTTTAATTATTACATCATCACTCATAACTATAATACATCCGCAAAGTATTGAGACACAACACGAAAAAGCGGCCAAGCAATAATCCAAATTACCCCTATCCCGATTATACTCACAGCAAGAAGATTCAAATCAGGTGCAGAACCCTTTATGAGAACGCTATGAAAGCCTTCGATGAGTCCAACCATAGGATTTGCCATATAGATTCGTTGCCAACGACCGGGGACGCTGCTTAATGGATACATAATGGGGGTAGCCAAGAGCCAAAACTGCATGAGAAATGGGGTAGCAAAGACAATATCCCGCTTGTAAGTACCCACAGCTGCTATAAATATACCTATCCCTAATGCAAGAAGGGCTGTGAGAAAAACCAATACAGGCAACCATAAAAAGAACCATCCAATAGGAACGTGAAACCAGAACATCATTCCTATAAGTATTATACCGGACATGAAAAGATCAAATAAAGAGGTGATTACCGCTGCTGTAGGGAACACCACACGTGGAAGGGCCATCTTTTTCACTATTCCGGCATTTTGCA
>CAZENC010000098.1:0-9785 GCA_964513115.1 uncultured Desulfobacteraceae bacterium
TCAGGATGCCGGATTTGAGGTGTATGTGGGAGCCCATCCTTATATTATCAAGCACGGTCATACCCCCATACAGCTCAAGTTTCTGAAAGGTCCTTCCAATTCCCAGTTCCGCCCTCTTATGTGGAGAAACATGGTTAATCTTCTCTCCTTTAAAATAAATATTTCCTTTCTGGGGGCGATAAAGGCCATTTATGCAGTTCATCATCACTGTTTTGCCAGCACCGTTCGGCCCGATAATCGAGTGAATCTCCCCTTTTTTCACCTCCAAATTCACTCCGGCTAGAGCAGCTACCTTACCGAAATACATGTCAATGTCTTCGATCTTTAGGATAGTATCACCTTCCTTAAGCTCCCCACCCTGAACCATATCGATGGCCTCCGTTTTATTAATTTGTACTTGGTTGATTATTATCTAATGCTTTTTAGACAAGGAAAATAGCTTAATTTCGATTATTATTCAGTGCTTTTTAGATAAGAAAAAACCGCTTAAGTAAGATACGGTTTTGTTAGTACTTCTGAGCAATAATCACATTTACTCACTCGTTTGTTTTTTGTCAATGAGTTTTGTAAATAAATTTTCAGTAAAAAAAACATGCAATTACAGCACACTAACATGTAGCTACTATGTCGCTATTTCTTAGCTAGAAGAAGCCGGATTTTGTCTGAGGGACAAGATATTTTTGGCATTGATTCAAGAAGTATTCATCGGTCATACCGGCAATAAAATCTCGCACTATTCCCGCGGCCGGGGTCCTTTCACCGTATTCCGGTTTCATCCCATCCAAGAACTCCGCAAAAATATCGGAATCCTCATTTCCCGTTTGAAGGTCGCGGAAATACTTTTCAAACAACAATTCGAACATGAGCTTGATTTGATAGCTCTGTTCCTTGATCTTCTTACTACTGTAAATATACTCTTCATTGAATTTTTTAAGCTCTCTCAACGCCTCTCCCACGTCACTGCTGAAACTTACACAGGGTTTATCAAGGCTTTTTGCAACAAGGTCTTCTACAAGTGTATAGACTATGGTTCCGTTGGTATCACCCAAAATCCGCTTACATTCTTCCGGAATATCTCCCCGATCTATTAAGTGGAGCCGGATGGCGTCTTCGATATCACGGCCTATGTAGCTTATGGTATCTGCCATTCTGACTACACATCCCTCAAGTGTCATAGGCCAAATATCCAGTGATAAATCTTTGCCTCTTCGAATCATTTCTTCGTCCAGCGTTTGAAAACTCTTGTTTTTCAGGGGTTCAAGGGCCTGATTATGCAACTCTCCATTGTGACAGAAAATCCCGTCAAGCACCTGCAAGCTCAGATTCCATCCTCGACCCTTCCTTTCGATGTCCTGCAGGAACCTGACGCTTTGTATATTATGCAGAAAACCACCTATATTGTGGGATTCACAGAGGGCGGAGAGAAGCTTTTCACCGTCATGCCCAAAGGGTGTATGCCCTATATCATGCCCCAATGCTATTGCCTCGATCAGGTCTTCGTTAAGCATCAGAAGGCGACCGACGGTCCTCGCAATCTTTGAAACGAGCTGCACATGCAGGACCCGGTGTGTAATATGATCATTTTTTATAAGGTAAAAAACCTGAGTTTTGTCTATGTATCTGGAGTAAGCCAGGGAATGCAGTATGCGGTCTGCATCCACGGAAAAACTTTGCCTGTGACCCTGATTTATTTCTTCTTCTTCTCTTTTCCTTACTGCGTGGCGACTAAGACAGGCAAAAGGTGAAAGCCTGTCTTCCTCAATCACATCAAGATCACTTTTGATCTTATACAACAATTCACTTTCATTCACCTGCCCGAGCCTCCTTACTTTTTATTGTCTTTAACATAGCTCTTTTTCAACTCGTTCCACACGTTTTTGCCTCTCTTTGAAATCACCTGACGCATCCGGTCGGCTGCTTGCCTGGCTTCTTTTTCGAGTTGATGATCCACAGGGATTTGATTTCCCACTTTTTTGTATTTCCAGCGCAAGAGGGAGCGTGTCAAACTGATCTCGCTGTTCTCAATCGCCCTTTTAAAACTTTTCTTGATCTGTTCGTCCATTTCCTACACCCCAAGATATTACAACTATTCACAACTATCCAACCAACCCCTCCCGCTGTGCGGGATTGAGGACCATTTTACGAGTCCGTTAATTTTTGCTTGCAAAACAAAATCGCTATTGTTATATATTTTCGTTTACGAATTTTGTCGTAAATTTTTTATTGTGGTTGGCAAAAGGTTAAGAATACGGATCACGGCCAACCATACCCAAGCTTGAGTTTAGCTTTAGGTTATCGAGTATTTAATATATCAAAATAGTGCGATAACCTCAAGGCCATACTCTGTGTAATTCGCACGTTCAGGATATTGCCCCGGTGCCCTGTTTGCCTCAGGGTGCGAGTCATTCTGAACCGAGGAAAAACCGTGGCACTGAGATCCCAAAAGGTCTCGCAAAAAGGAGAATCTAATGGCAATCATTAACATGAAAGAACTTTTAGAGGCGGGCGTCCATTTTGGACACCAGACAAGGCGTTGGAACCCCAAGATGAAAGCCTATATATTTGGAGCTCGCAACGGTATTCATATTATTGACCTACAAAAAACGGTCAGGCTTTTAAAAATCACATACGATTTCATTGTCAAAATAGTGTCCGAAGGATACTCGGTCCTTTTCGTTGGGACAAAAAAGCAGGCCCATGACTCTGTTATCGAAGAAAGTGATCGATGCGGAATGTTCTGTGTAGTGAACCGTTGGCTTGGAGGCACATTAACCAATTTCCAGACCATTAGAAAGAGTGTTGCCCGACTCAAAGAGCTGGAAGCCATGAAGGCCGACGGTTCTATAAACCGTTACACGAAAAAAGAAATTATTAAGATGGAAAAGGAGCTATCCAACCTGGAAAAAAACCTGGGCGGTATCAAGGATATGGACGAACTTCCCGGAGCCCTTTTCGTGGTTGATCCAAAAAGAGAAAAAATAGCTGTCAGAGAGGCCAGAAAACTCGGAATCCCTGTGGTTGCTATCGCTGATACGAACTGCGATCCCGATGAAATAGACTTTATTGTCCCCGGAAATGATGACGCCATTAGAGCCATAAGACTGATATGTTCCAAAATGGCCGATGCATGTGTCGAAGGCCACAATCTTTCCGAGGAACGACTCAAGGCAGAGGCTGAATTGACTAAAAAACAGGAAGATGCCGAAGAGACAATATCCGCTTCTGAAGGAGATGAAAACGGGGGCCCTGAAGTCATAATCCTTCCAAAAAAGGAAGAAGCGGAAACAACCGATAATGATACGGCTTCTGCGCAAACAGCCATTGAAGAATGACGATCGAAGACCGGCAACTGAGCATTGAAAAGAATCAATTATCAGACTGATTCAATAATTACGTTATGTCATGTCTGTCATTGCGAGGAGCGAGATTCCTCGCCAGTCATTGCGAGTCTGACGAAAGAAGACGAAGCAATCTTTAACTTATAAACGTACAACGGAGGAAAACCCAAATTGGCAATTGCTACTTCGACAATAAAAAAGTTGAGAGAAAAGACCGGCGTCGGCATAATGGACTGTAAAACTGCCCTCCAAGAGTGCGGTGGAGATATCGGCAAAGCCATTGACCATCTGAGAAAGAAAGGAATCGCCACGGCCAAAAAACGTGGTGGCCGTGTCACTTCTCAAGGCCAGGTTCAATCTTACATACACGCCGGGGGTAAGATCGGCGTCCTTGTGGAAATAAATTGTGAAACGGACTTTACAGGCAAGACCGAAGATTTTAAAAATATGGTAAAAGATATAGCAATGCAGATCGCTGCAACCAGTCCCGTCGCCATTGACCGGTCAAGAGTGCCTGAAAATATGCTGGAAAAAGAAAAGGACATTTATATTACCCAAGCAAGAGACTCAGGAAAACCTGAAAAGATAATCGAAAAGATCGTTGAAGGAAAACTTCAGAAGTTTTTTGCTGAGGCCTGTCTTCTGGAACAGCCTTTTGTGAAAAACCCTGACATCACGGTTCAAGACCTGGTAAACGAAATGGTGGCCAAGACAGGAGAAAATATTGTAATTAGGCGATTTGTCCGGTTTCAACTCGGGGAAACCGATGAATGACATTTCTCCTAAATTCAATAGAATCCTGCTCAAATTGAGCGGAGAGGCCCTCACGGGTGACCAGACTTACGGGATCGATCCGAATATACTTGAAAGTGTGGCCTTCGAAATTTCTTCCATACATAAACTCGGCGTGCAGGTGGCGATCGTGATTGGCGGAGGTAATATTTTCAGAGGCCTTCAGTCTGCAGCATATGGGATAAAACGCGTTGCGGCCGACCATATGGGAATGCTGGCTACCATCATAAACGCCCTTGCCTTGAGTGAGGCCCTCCAGCGTATAGGTTCCGAGACAAGGGTCATGACCGCCATAGACATGATCAGGATTGCTGAACCCTATATCAGAGAGCGAGCCACCAGTCACCTTTCCAAGAACCGTGTTGTTCTATTTGGCGCGGGAACCGGGAATCCGTACTTTACCACTGATACTGCCGCAGCTCTCAGGGCTATAGAAATCGAGGCTGACGTCCTTTTGAAGGCGACAAGAGTTGACGGGGTATATGACACTGATCCCGAATTAGACCCTTCCGCAAAGCTATTCTCTGAACTGACCTACCGTGAGGTACTCGAAAGGAATTTGAAGGTCATGGACCTTACGAGCGTGTCCTTGGCAATGGACCAAGAACTGCCCATTATTGTCTTCAATCTGAAGAAAAAGGGCAATATCACAAAAGTCATATCTGGACAAAAGGAAGGTACGTTAATTGCGGGATAATCATTCAGCGGTCATCAATTAGAAATCAGTCTCGTGCTGGCTTAACACAGACAGCTGAGGATTTCATCGTTAGGAGGTGACTACTCACGTAGTCAGGCTGAAGGTGTTTACACTGAAGACTGAAGGGAAAACAGAACTGAAAAATTTTTCCAGGGATAAAACAGTTGCAATAATACAATAATTAGGAGCCCCATGTGTGCCACGTTCAGCCATTTGCTAATAGTCTTCAGCCTTCAGCCCAAATAACCTGAGTAATTACATTAGGAGAAAAAGCATGAAGGATGAAATCCTTTCTGAACTACGTGAGAACATGACCAAGACAGGCGAGGCCCTTAAAAAAGAATATAGGAGGATAAGGACCGGCCGAGCTTCCACCGCTTTATTGGACGGCATCAAGGTCGAGTGCTACGATACTCAAATGCCGATCGAACAGGTAGCTTCAATCTCTGTGCCCGAAAGCCGCCTCATCACAATGCAGCCATGGGATCAATCAATAATAGGCAGCATTGAAAAAAGCATCCTGAAATCTGAGCTGGGCTTGACTCCCATGAATGACGGCAAAATCATCAGGATATCTATTCCTCCACTAACAGAAGAAAGGCGGAAAGAGTTGGCCAAACTGGCAAGAAAAATGGCTGAGGACAGCAAAATTGCCATCCGTAACCATAGACGGGAAGCAAATGAAATGTTCAAGGAGTTGAAAAACGAAAAAGAAATCTCAGAAGATGAGTTTCATAAGTGTCATGACGATGTGCAAAAGATAACGGATGAATTCATTAAAAAAATTGAGGAAATTACCGCCCAAAAAGAAAAGGAAATCATTGAATTCTAAAAAGCTAAGCGATTTTAGGCAATGCGGCCATGCCGCTTCAAATCAAAAAACGGTCTAAGCGACCAACCTTCTAAACAGGCCAACCTGACAAATCTTAAGCAATGTCCAATATTGATCTTACAAAATTACCGGAACATATAGCCATAATCATGGATGGCAATGGCAGATGGGCCAAAAAGCGGGGTATGACGCGTGTCATGGGTCATCAACGGGGAGCAGAAGTGGTAAGAGAAGTTGTCAGGACCAGCCGTGAGATTGGAATTCAATGGCTCACGCTTTATGCATTCTCGGAAGAAAACTGGAAAAGACCAAAAAGTGAAACTATGGCCCTGATGAAACTTTTGAAGCGCTTTCTCAAAAGCGAGCTGAAGGAGATGCTGGAAAACGGAATACAGCTCCGAACCATTGGAAGAACAGACAAACTTCCAGAGAAAACAAGGAAGGTCCTCTTTGACATTATAGAGAAAACAACTTCCAACCGGGATATGGTTCTAACGCTCGCCCTCAGTTACGGCGGCAGACAGGAGATACTGGATACAATATCAAAAATATCCAGGAAAATTGAAAGCGGGGCCCTAACTTCTAGTGATATCTCAGAAAAACTGGTCTCAGACTTGCTCTACACGGCAGATATGCCGGACCCTGACTTTCTAATCAGGACAAGCGGTGAACACCGTATCAGCAATTTTCTTCTGTGGCAGATCGCATATAGCGAAATCTATGTCACGAAAACGCTGTGGCCCGATTTTGATAAAAAAGAATACCTAGCAGCCATCCTGGATTATCAAAAAAGGGAAAGAAGGTTCGGGGCTACCAGCAGCAGGGGCTAGGAGCCTGTCAGGGAACCGGTTCTATTGGAGGCTGATGGAAAAGCTCCAGATACAAGGCATCCGAAATCCCGAGGAATGAGGCGTACATAGAAGTACGCCGCAGTGACGAGGGATGAAGATAACGCGGTAGATGGGGGTTTTCCGACAGCCTCCTAGGTAGTGAGGAGTTAATTTCAAATGCACCTGAAACGATGGCTTACCGGAATAATTGCCCTACCGGTTTTGATATATATAATTGGTTTCTGCCCCAGATGGATTTTTTATCTGCTGCTCTATCTTGTTTCCCTGGCCGGCTTGACGGAGTTTTTCAGGATAACCGCTCCTGATCTTCACAAAATTGGAAAGTGGGCCGGGCATTTACTTTCACTGCTACTTTTCCTTTCCATATACAAAGGCAAAATCTATTTCTTACCGGCAGTCATTGCTCTTTGGGCGTTTGTTCCCATGACACTTTTCATGTTAATCCCTTCTTCACAGGGGAGGCAATCAACAGGCGATCTCGGCAAAGCATTACTGGGACCGGTATATGTCAGCCTTCCCCTGGGAATGCTCATGATCATGGACAGATATCCACAAGGGAATATATGGATTTTTTTCCTCTTGTCTGTCATTTTTGCGGGCGATACCGGGGCCTTCTATTCTGGAAAAGTTTTCGGAAAGCATAAGCTTTACGAAAGTATCAGCCCGAAAAAAACCTGGGAAGGCGCCATCGGCGGACTGCTGTGCAGCATTATCGCGGCCTTCTGGTTCCTGAGGATACTGCGTATACATCAGGTCGATTTGGCTGTACTGGCGCTTGTGATAGGCCTTTCAGTAACTGGACAAATAGGGGATCTAGCCGAATCCATGCTGAAGAGAAGTAGCGGTGTAAAAGATTCAAGCCAGCTACTCCCCGGGCATGGAGGGATCCTGGACCGAATAGACGGCCTGCTGTTTGCCATCCCGGTTCTTTATATGTACTTGCATCTTTGTATAGTATAAAATTTAGGTATTATGAAAAAAATAGCCATATTAGGTTCGACCGGCTCCATAGGAGTAACTGCCCTAAACGTAATTAAGGCCAGTCAGGAGAAATACCGTATCATTGCGCTGGGCGCAGGAAGAAATCTTGACCTCCTTATAAAACAGATAGAAAGCGCCAGGCCAAAGGCGGTTGCAGTGTTGGATGAAAGCCTGGCTTCGGATCTGAAGCGCAGGTTCAGAAATGATATCAGACCGGAGGTCTTTTTTGGCAGCGATGGATTCAAACACCTAGTCAATTTGGATGAAGTAGACACCGTTATTTCTGCTATGACCGGCGCTGCGGGACTACTGCCCACCTATGAAGCCATCAAGGCAGGCAAGCACGTTGCCTTGGCAAACAAGGAAACGATAGTTATGGCCGGTCCCCTCGTGATGGGAGAAGCCAAAAGACAGAGAGTGTCGGTCCTTCCCATTGATAGCGAGCACAGCGCTATCCTTCAATCACTTCAGGGTCACCCAAGAGAAGACCTAAGGCGGGTGATTCTAACTGCGTCAGGTGGTCCCTTCTGGAAGTCATCCATAAAGGAAATGAGCAAGACAACGCCTGCCCAGGCCCTTAACCACCCTAACTGGAACATGGGTCCCAAGATAAGCATTGATTCCGCAACCATGATGAATAAGGGACTTGAGGCAATTGAAGCCAAATGGCTATTCGATCTTGAAATGGACCAGATCACCATCCTCATACACCCGCAGAGCATCGTGCATTCCATGGTGGAATACAGGGATGGGGCTATCATCGCCCAATTAGGTATTCCTGACATGACGATTCCCATTTCCTATGCCCTTTCATTCCCGCGTCATGATGAAAACAGGCTGCCCCCTTTGGCGCTTGATGAGATGGGAATGCTTTATTTTGAAAAACCGGACATGAAGAAGTTCAGATGCCTTGATCTGGCCCTTAAAGCCGCAAAAACCGGGGGAAGCATGCCTGCCGTCTTAAACGGAGCCAACGAAACCGCGGTTGAGTCATTCCTGACAGGCAAAATCGATTTTCTTGAGATCCCTGGTGTTATTGAAAAGACAATGGAAAAACATCGGCCGTACGATATTGACAGTATTGAAACCGTCATGCAGGCCGACAAATGGGCCCGGGATACGGCCCGCGAATTTTTGGGTGGTTGATTACCAAAATCTGCCTCCTAATAGCAACCTTCGACTTTGCTCAGGGCCATGAGTCCCTCGACGTTGCTCGGGACCGTGAGCTTGTCGAACGGCCTGCCGAATGGCAGGTGATGCCTTGATGCTGAATCAGGGGATTAGCGAAATGGTTGACAATAGCCAGCAAGCGGTAGACAGTAAGAAGTGAAAAATACCGATTTTTTAACCCGTAACCCAAAAAAGGCATATAGACCAAGTTATGAATTTTTTTCTCTATTACATACTGCCATTCATTTTAGTTCTTGGTATTCTGATTTTTTTTCACGAACTTGGGCATTTTCTTGTGGCCAAGTGTTCAGGAGTGAAGGTTCTTAAATTCGCACTTGGTTTTGGCCCCAAACTTGTGGGCAAAAATATCGGTGACACAGAATACTCCATTCGTTATTTCCCGTTAGGGGGATTCGTCAAAATGCTGGGGGAAGATGAAAGCGATGAGGAGTCCAAAAACCTGCCCCCTGAGGAAGCAAAAAAATCCTTCGAAAACCAACCTGTTTTTATAAGAATAGCCATCGTTGCGGCAGGCCCCCTTTTCAATCTGATTCTGGCATTGATTTTATTCTCAGGCCTCTTTTTTATTTCAGGCCAACAGGTAATTATCCCGGAGATCGGGCAAATTACGGAGGGCATGCCTGCCCATAAGGCAGGCCTCCAAAAGGGAGACGTTGTCGTCTCCATTGAAGGAAAGGCCATTAATACCTGGTCGGAAATGAAGGATATCGTTCAACCGAGCGCTGGGAAACCCCTCAAAATTACTATTCAAAGGGGAGACAAATTGCTCACCCATATTATTGTCCCCGAGGCGACAGTGGTCAAAAACATGTTTGGGCAAGAAATCAGAGCTGCCCTTATTGGAATCGTTTCTTCCGGAAAAGTTAAGAAAATCCAATTCGGCCCGTGGGAGGCAGCTAAAAAGGCCACAATAGAAACGTGGAAATGGGTAAAACTGACCTGTCTGGTCGTTGTGAAACTATTTCAGGGTGCCATACCGCTAAAGGAAGTTGGCGGCCCCATCCTGATCGGTCACATGGCAGGCAAATTGGCTCAAGACAGTTTTATAAATCTTATCCCCTTTATGGCCATTATCAGCGTCAATTTGGCTATATTGAATCTCT
>CAZENC010000099.1:0-9764 GCA_964513115.1 uncultured Desulfobacteraceae bacterium
AGCCCCTCTACTATGAGCACGAGCCCTAACAGGCAAAATAGTAATTTCACGGTTTACCTATCCTTACAATCTAAATCATGCGGGCTACTCTAGATTATTCTCTATAATAGTGTTTGGGTAAAAAAATACGCGCTCAACCCCAAAACGTCTCGTCGGGGGCGCTTGCTGAGGATATTCGCATCATAGCCCCGGTCATTATTTCTGTCAACATGGCGCTCCCGCCCCTAAATCCGCGGACAAGTTTGAAAATGCCGGCAATGGACTTACCATCCCTTGATTGGGAATCAGGGTTTCTGCCCCAAATCTTCTGGACATAATCCTTGATCTATTAAAAAAGATCAGTTAGCTTTTATGTCTGATTTATTTTCCTAATTTACTTTTCGGACATGGTATTAGGTGGTCATATGACGATTGACGGACAAACTGATTTTATGCCTAACAATGTAACAATAGATCTGTCTGCCCTGATTCACAACCTGAACCAAGTAAGGAAGCTGATAGACCGAAACACCAAAATAATGGGTGTTGTCAAGTCGGATGCTTACGGACACGGACTGATCCCAGTATCCCAAATCCTTGAAAAAAACAGAATCGATTGCCTCGGCGTTTCTTACCTGTATGAGGCCCTTGAATTGAGAAAGGCAGGAATCAAGGTGCCCATTGTGATCCTGTGCGGCATTCAGACAAGAGAGGAGTCTCGTCAAGTGGTGGAAAATGAGCTGACCCCGGTCCTGTTTGACCTGACTGTGGCTGAAATATTGGCGCAAGAGAGTGCGAGTCTGGGCAAGAAGACCACAATCCATCTGAAAGTGGACACCGGCATGGGAAGGCTCGGTATTCCTCATAAAGAGATAGGCCCTTTTCTCAAAAGGATCATGACATTCAAGGACCTTGATATTAAAGCCCTAATGTCGCATCTTTCATCTGCCGATGATTCTGAATCCGATTTTACGGACGGCCAGATAAGCAAGTTTGAAGAAGCGATCCGGGTGGCACGATCCATGGGCTTAGACCTGCCCTTCAACAACCTGGCCAACAGCGCGGGCATCATGGCTTACAAAAAGGCCCACTTCAGTATGGTTCGACCGGGCATTATGTTGTACGGCGGACTCACTTCACCGGAATTCAAAAGCCCGGTTCCGTTAAGACCTGTAATGCATCTTAAGGGCAAGGTCCTGCAAATCAGGGATCTAAAGGGACAGACACCGGTAAGCTACGGACGGACGTACCACACGGACGGTCCGTGCCGGATCGCGATCCTTTCGGCGGGTTATGCGGACGGCCTTCCCAGGAGCACGTCGAACCGGGGAAGAGTGCTCATCGGTGACAAAAAGGTCCCGATCATAGGTACCGTGTGCATGAATCTCACTATATGCGATATCACCGGCCTTGAGGATGTCTCAACAGGAGATGAGGCTGTTTTTTTGGGGTCCCAGGGGCAAAAGACCATTACGGGAGATGATATGGCAGGATGGGCCGGTACCATATCATATGAAATATTCTGTTCCATCGGCGGGCATAATAAAAAGGTATATTTGTCGTGAAAAACAAGATAAACGCAGTTCTAAAAACCACTATAGATCACTGTTTCAAAGGCGGTTTTCTCAATAAAACCCGTATTCCGGACTATGTAATAGAAATCCCGAACAATCCTGATCACGGTCATTTTGCCACAAATCTGCCTCTGACACTGGCCCCGAGCCAAAAGCGCAGCCCCATGGAAATAGCCTCGGTCATGGTTGAAAACCTGATAGACGAGGAAGATCTCCTTGAAAAAGTGGAAGTTGCCGCCCCGGGCTTTATTAATTTCAGGATCAACCCTGACAAATGGTATGGCGTCCTGTCAGATATTATCAGGCTCAGGAGAAATTACGGCCAAAACCGGACAGAAAACAACCAGAAGGTCCTGGTGGAATTCGTAAGCGCCAACCCCACCGGCCCGCTTCACCTTGGACACGGACGCGGTGCCGCCCTGGGCGATACCCTTTGCAGGATTCTCTCCTTTTGCGGGTATGATGTGGCCCGGGAGTTTTATATAAATGATGCGGGTCAGCAAATCAGAATGCTTGGAGAGTCTATCTTCAGCCGCTTCAGGCAGACGAATGATCCCGATTATCCATTTCCCGAAAACGGTTATCACGGGGAATATATTCTTGACCTGGCCGGGACCATATCGGAAAAGGTCAATCTCAACGACATGTCCGAACAGAAGGCTATAGATTCTTGCGCCCGGGAAGGAAAGGAAATAATGCTTGAAGAAATCAAGCAGGATCTCGATATGTTCAGGGTTTTCTTTGATTTCTGGTACAATGAAAGCGATCTTTTCGATTCCGGTCTGATCGAGGATACCCTTGAAAAACTTGAAAAGAAAAAACAGCTTTATGAGAACGACGGGGCCCTCTGGATCAGGACCTCCGATTTCGGAGATGACAAGGATCGGGTCATTAGGAAAAAAGACGGGCAGTTTACCTACTTTGCTTCTGATATCAGCTATCATCTGGAAAAACAAAAACGAGGATTTGACAAGGCCATTAACATCTGGGGAGCTGACCATCACGGATACATACCACGTGTAAAGGCCGCGCTTTCGGCTCACGGACTTTCCGAAAAATGGCTCTCCGTACTTCTTGTTCAGCTTGTAAAGCTCTGGAGGGGCGGCCAAGAGATCAAGATGTCCAAGAGGGCGGGAGACTTCGTCACCTTGCGGGAACTTGTGGATGAGGTCGGCGTGGATGCGGTTCGGTTTATCTTTCTGACCAAGAGCCACGATTCCCCGCTTGATTTTGATATTGATCTCGTAAAAAAGCAGGATAGTGACAACCCGGTATATTATGTCCAATATGCCCATGCCAGGATATGCAGTATTTTCAGAAAGGCGGGTTCCGAAGGGATATCCCTGCCGGAAAAACCGGACGGACTCCTTGACCGCCTTGTGCTGGATGAGGAGATGACACTTATAAGGACCCTGTCCGGCTTTCCGTCTCTTCTGGAAGACATATCCGCTGCACTTGAACCGCATCGCCTGACCTATTATCTAACGGACCTGGCCGCCTCCTTTCATAAATATTTTAACCTGGGCACCAAAGTCGCTGACTACAGGATCGTAACGAAAGACAGGACCACTAGCCAGGCAAGGCTCTTCCTGGCGGAAGCCATAAGGATTGTGATAGCCGGCGGACTTGAACTCCTGGGCATAAGCGCCCCGGAACGAATGTGAGAAGGACAGAAAAGAATGCCCAAAAAAGGCAAACGATATCAACTGGAACTTTCGCTCACCTCTTTATTTTTCTGGTCTCTGGGTCTCTTCTTCATCCTGGGCTGGATCTTCGTGCTTGGGATACTTGTGGGCAGGGGCTTTCTGCCGGAAGGGGTCAAACACCTGACAGAACTGACGTCACAAATCACCAGACTCCAGGACATGGTCAGTAACAAAAAGCATTCTGATCTTGAGGTCATAAAGAACCGGGACAAGGCTCCTAAATTTGCGTTCTATGACGAACTGTCAAAAAAAAAGGAGGAGACAGCAAAAACCAATAAGCCCCCGACAAAACAAATTGAAAAAAAGGAAGCGGCGAGCAAAACCCAGCCGGTCGAAAAAATTGCTGTCGCCCCTCCCGTGCAGGAAAACCCTGTTAAAAACGGACCGAAACATACCGTGCAGATAGCCTCATTGGAAAGCGAAATCCAGGCAATACGCATGGTGAATAAAATGGTAGGTAGAGGCTACCCTGCTTTCTACCTCAAGGCGCATGTTAAAGGAAAAACATATTTCCGGGTGAGGTGCGGCAAATTTGAAAGCAGAAAAGAGGCCGGTGAGTTTTTAACACTGCTGGCCAGGCGGGAAAACATAAAAGGCTTTGTCACAAGGGTTGATAAATAAAAAAGGAAGCATTCAAATGAAAATCAGAAAAGCCGTGATAAAAGATATTAAGACTATTCACGAAATCCTTAATCAATATGCGGGTCAGGGTCTTTTGCTGCCCAGGTCATTGAGCGAACTGTATGATCACTTGAGGGACTTTTTTGTCCTGGAAGATAGCGATAAGAATCATAAGGTCTATGGTGTGTCCGGTCTGCGTATCTGCTGGGAGGACCTGGCAGAAATCAAGTCCCTGGCCATTTCAGAAGAACAGAAGGGCAAAGGCTTCGGCACCCTGCTTGTCGAGGCCTGTCTGGAAGATGCCCGCTCTTTCGGACTAACAAGGATCTTTGCACTTACCTATATTCCGGATTTTTTCAAAAAATTCGGGTTCAGGGAAATCGAAAAATCGGCCCTGCCCCACAAAATCTGGGCCGATTGTCTGAAATGCCCCAAGTTCCCTGACTGTGACGAAGTAGCAATGATGATCGAGCTTTAAAATTTTTTTGACAGGATTAACATGATGGGCGGGATTAGTATTATCGTGTAAATCAAACCTTCATCCTGTTTTTGAGAAAGTTTAATATTAAAGAGCCGGTTTACGATTTAATTGCATAAATTATTTCAAAAGATTATTTTTTTATACACAGGATAACGTATAGGCAAACAAATCCTGTTTATCCCTGGCCCAGACCCGATTAAAAGAGTCCGTGGCAACTGAAGCCGACATCTAACGGTTAATAACTTTAATTAGAAACTTATCGTGTCGCGCCGGGGCGGGCCTGTAATCCTGTCTAAAGGTCTTTTTATTTGTGAACTATCACAATGCTTCTGTATTAGGAGGATGACATGTTTGGCATCGGCATGCCCGAACTCATCATTATTCTGGTTATCGCCTTGATAGTCATCGGACCGAGCAAACTGCCCGATCTTGCCAGGGCGCTTGGCAAAGGCATGGCCGAATTTAAGAAGGCCACACAGGAGATCAAGGAAAGCCTGGATGTGGACGAGGAATTTAAGGAAGCAAAAGAGGATCTGATCGATTCCATCAGCGGACTGGACAGGCCGGAGGAAATCAAACCGTCGGAATTCCCGGAAGAACAAATGGCGGACTATGAAGACATAGAGCAGATGATGCAGGAAGAAGAGACGGGGCATGAATCCCTGAAGGACGAAAAGGAATCAGGTGACACCGAGACAGAAGGAGAGAAAAGCGAAAATGGATGACGACGAAAAGCAGCCTTTCCTGTCTCACCTGGAGGAACTGCGCAAACGGCTCATTACGAGTGCCATTGCCGTGGGAATAGGTTTTGTAATTGCCTATTTTTTTTCCGAAAAGCTTTTCCAGTTACTTATTATGCCTCTAAAGCAGGTTATGCCGGAGGGTGATCAGCTAATCTTCACCAACCTGCCTGAGATGTTTTTTACCTATCTCAAAGTAGCTTTTATAACAGGCATAATGGCTACAGCCCCTGTCATCTTCTACCAATTGTGGATGTTCATCGCACCGGGCCTGTACAAGAACGAAAAAAGATTTGTAACCCCCTTTGTTGTTGCGTCAACCATACTCTTCGTGGGAGGCGCGCTCTTCGGCTATTTTGTGGTCTTTCCCTTCGGTTTCAAATTTTTCATAGGGTTTTCCAATGAATATGTAAAGGCCCTGCCCTCCGTAAAACAGTACTTCTCATTCTCCATTAAACTCCTTTTTGCCTTCGGTATTGTATTTGAACTCCCGGTGGTCATCTTCTTCCTGACAAAAATGGGGGTCGTGACCCCCGAAATTTTGAAACGAAAACGCAAATATGCCATACTACTCACGTTTGTATTGGCCGCCATCCTGACTCCCCCCGACGTTATTACCCAATGCATGATGGCCGGGCCCCTGATCATATTGTATGAATTCGGGATCCTGGTCTCAAGACTCGCCAAGAAGAAAAAAGAGAAAACAGAAGAAGAGGAACCGGCACCGGAAGAAGCCGCCGCAGAATAGATATGTGTCTCTATCCTTTGCCATGCCCTGGCTGATGCTGTTGCTTTTAGGAGATTAGGATAGCGCCGGGAAGATATGGCCTGAACCTTACAAGAAAGGTTTATCATGAAAATATTCGTCGTAAACACTGGAAGTTCATCCATCAAGTACGAATTGTTTGAAATGCACCATAACAAAATCCTGGCCCAGGGTCTGGCCGAAAAGATTGGTGAACAAAGCGGCATTCTCACTCACAAGAGAATCTTATCTAACGGCGAATCCATAAAAAAAGTAGAACAAGGTATAATTGCCGACCATTATAATGGGCTGAATCGTATAGTGGAACTGCTGATTGATCCCGAACACGGAGTCATCCGAGATAAGGCTGAAATCTCGGGTGTGGGCCATCGCGTGGTTCATGGTGGCGAAAAGTTTCAGTCAACCACTATTATTGACGAGACAGTCATGGCAGCCATTAGGGAAAACATCCCCCTGGCACCTTTACATAATCCTTCAAATCTGACGGGGATTGAGGTCGCCAGATCCATTTTTCCCGATTCACCGCAGGTCGCGGTGTTTGATACTGCCTTTCACCAGACCATTCCCATGAAGGCATTTCTTTATGCTATTCCTTTTGAAATGTATGAAAAGGACAAGGTGCGGCGATACGGTTTTCATGGTACGTCGCACGCATATGTTGCTGAAAGGGCGGCGGAGTTTTTAGGCCGCCCTTCAGGCAAATTGAATCTGATAACGATCCATCTCGGAAACGGCGCCAGCATAGCGGCAATAAGAAGAGGTAAATGCGTGGATACCAGCATGGGCATGACGCCTCTCGCGGGACTGGTAATGGGGACACGGTCAGGTGATGTGGACCCCGCACTTCATTTTTTCTTAGCAGACCATCTGGGCATGTCTCTTAATGAGATTAATGCCCTCCTGAACAAAGAGAGCGGTTTAAAAGGAATTTGCGGGACCAATGATATGCGGGAGGTTATTGAGAAAAAAGATGCGGGTGATGCACTGGCAGAGATCGCCTTAGAGATCTACACCTACAGGATAAAAAAATATATCGGCGCATATTTTGCCGTCTTGGAAAGCCTGGATTGCCTGGTCTTTACAGGCGGTATTGGAGAAAATTCACCGTATGTCCGCGAGTTCTGCTGCCGCGGCTTACGCAAAATAGGCATTGAAATTGATCCGGAAAAGAACAATAGGACCGGAAACGGAATTAGAGAAATCAATTCTCCTGGCAGTGAAGTCAAGGTACTTGTGATCCCTGCAAACGAGGCATTAAAGATCGCACTGGAGACAAAAAGAGTAATTGAATCAGAAACCGGAGCCTAATTCTAAAGTACTGCGGAGCTGATGAAAATGAGTAACTCCTTGGCCGCACTTGAGCACCTTAACTTTCTGAGTGTTCTATGGCTGTTTCCAGTCTCATTTGTTTTTCACGAAGCTGAAGAATGGAATATCATGAAATGAGTCAACTCGTGATCATAGTCCTGGCTTCGTGGCTGGCAGGTGTCGCCGCTTTCATCGGTGGCATGATTGCACGGATCGAGGGTACTGCGGACACAGAAGCTAAGCGTGAAATGGTCCACGGTGTCGTAGCTTTTGGCGGAGGAATTCTTGTCGCTGCAGTTGCTTTTGCTTTGGTGCCGGAGGGAATGGCTATTCTAACCCCGGCGACCCTCGGCACAACGTTTCTACTCGGCGGCCTCGCATTCTGCTTTTTGGACGCCCAACTGAGCAAGCGAGGCGGAACCAAGGCTCAGTTTATGGCCATGCTGATGGACTTTCTGCCGGAAGCGATTTCCCTGGGTGCTGTGTTTGGGCACAACAATCGCTTGGGCATTCTGCTCGCTGTGTTCATCGGTGCTCAGAACTTGCCTGAAGGATTCAACGCCTTCAGAGAGATTGTGGCGGCGGGGGCCAGGCCTCGCAAGGCGCTGACGGCTCTGCTTGCGATCAGTGTACTTGGACCGATGGCGGCGTGCATGGGTTATCTATTCCTACAGGAACAGGTGAAGTTGAGTGCCGGCATCATGAGTTTCGCCGCAGGAGGCATTCTGTATCTAATCTTTCAGGACATTGCCCCGAAGTCCAAGATGCGCCGACATTGGACGCCGCCGCTTGGTGCTGTTCTGGGTTTTATCGTTGGGATGATCGCAAAACAGGTCATTGGATGAATACATACAGGCCCCCAACAAACTGGTCCAACCGCGAAACTGTGGATGCCCTTTAGTTTTACAGTTTAGTATAGAATGGAAAGGGTAGAGCACAAGAGTCAAAAAGCGACATGACAATATCATTTTTAGTAAGAGGACAAGTAGATGTTGGTAAAAGAGATAAAGGTTAGCCTGTTTGCCCTTCTAACCTCCCTTTTACTATGCGGGTCTGTATTTGGAGGGGCTTTTTCTTTGACAAAAAGAGCAATTTTCAATATGTATATATTTGTAATACTTGATAAAACTGCAAACTCAATTAAATGCATCAATTTAAATCAAGCACTGATAAAGTGGATCTGGTCTTCCAACGATGAAAAACACAAAAATTATTACAATACTATTTTTCTTCGTACTCGTCCTGGTTTTGTCAGGAACCGGCAAACCTTCTCCGGCAGGTTCTCCCACTGCGAATCATAATACGACAGCCACCTATTTATTCCTACTCCTCAACTCCACCTCCGGCGCGATCGTCGTGGATCACAGACACACAGATATCAGCCAGATTCCTGATTATTGGATTATGCAGGCCAGAAAACTCGTGGTTCACTACGCCCACACCTCCCATGGGGGACAGGTATTATCCGGGTTGTACTGGCTGGAAAGCCGCGATTCTAAATATAATGTGACCATCGAAGCGAGTGGTACTGTTGTTTTGCCAACCGATCCCGCGACCGATACCCTACGAATTTACGACGGAAACAACTATCCCGGAGACACCTACATCACCCCCGATCAATATTGGGAAACCTCTGGCGGGAGGGACCACACCCGTAGCTGCCTGAATACGGACTGGTTCGCTTTCTCTCTATGGACCTGGTGCGGGCAGATGTCCTACTACTCCGATGCCCAGGTGCAGACATACATTGATGTGATGACCCAGTTAGATGGGGAATTCCCGGGCATCGGGTTCATCTACTACACTGGCCATACCGATGGAACAACTCCCGAGAGTAACAGCGATCTATGGCGGCACAATAATATGGTGCGAGATTACGTTGAGGAGAATGGACTGATCTTGTTCGACTTTGCCGATATCGAAAGCTATGACCCTGATGGCAATTTTTACCCGACGGCGTCTGACGGCTGTTCGTGGTGCAGCACCTGGTGTTCGAATCACCCCGATAGTTTCGAATGTCAATCGCTACCATCTTGTGCGCATTCCCACGGACTGCAATGCACACTAAAAGCACAGGCCTTCTGGTGGTTGATGGCTCGCCTGGCTGGGTGGGATGGAGTTCCTGAATGACCAGTTTCATACGTCAGTTGTCAGATCATAAAACAAGCTTCGCTAAAAACAAAACCGAAAAGGTCTCTGCATCCTAAATCTTCTCAGTCTGCGTCATCTGCGAAGCTGGGGAAAACTTGTCATGGAATTTAGAATTGAAGATAATCAAAAATAAGGAGGAGACAACAAAATGAACACAGAATTATTAGCACCTTGCGGTCTATATTGTGGCGTTTGCGGAGTTTATATGGCAAGTCGCGACAATAATCAAAAATTAAAAGAAAAATTAGCCAATGCTTATGGTGTTACCCCTGAACAAATAGTCTGCAAAGGCTGTTTGTCAAACGAAAAATTTGTATACTGCCAAACATGTGGTATTCGAAAGTGTGTCATGGAAAAAAATTATGAAGGCTGCCATCAATGTGAAGAGTTTCCTTGTAAATTAATTGATGATTTTCCTGTTCCTGTTGGTAAAAAAGT
>CAZENC010000100.1:0-9559 GCA_964513115.1 uncultured Desulfobacteraceae bacterium
GGTTGATAACAGACTGAGAACAACACAAAAGCATATCTATGCAGCCGGTGATATTACCGGCAAATACCAATTCACCCATGCGGCAGGGTACGAGGGCGGCATTGTGCTTGGCAACGCCATTTTTCATGTTCCCAGAAAAACCGACTACACATTTCTTCCATGGTGCACGTACACCGATCCGGAACTTGCCAGCATTGGAATGAATGAAAAGGCAGCCAAGGCTGCCGGAATTGAATATTCTGTTTGGACGGAAGAATTCAAGGAAAATGATAGGAGCCTCGCCGAAGGAGAGATTGTAGGGAAAATAAAAATGCTTCTAGATGAAAAGGAGAAGCCCTTAGGTGTGCAGATCCTTGGACCACAAGCTGGAGAGCTACTCAATGAGTGGGTGGCAGTATTAAATGGAAAGGTAAAGCTCTCGTCACTTGCCTCGGCCGTGCATCCCTATCCCACATTAGGCGAGATAAATAAGAAAGTTGCGGGGACATATTTCTCCCCTAAAATATTTTCCGGCAAAGTCAAGAAAGGCCTCAAGTTTTTCTTCCATCTCAAAGGGAGGGCATGTGAGCTGCGAGAAAATGGGGTGATCGGAGAAAAACCATGGAAATAGCAACGAAAAAACCAGCAAATAGCCGTAGTAAAGCCATGGTAAAGGCCGGCATACTTGTTGCTTTTATCGTTCTAGCCATTTATCTGGTCCGCCACACACCGATCAAGAATTATCTCACAACCGAAGCCTTAGGTGATTTTCTCGAAATGGCAGGGCTCTGGGCTCCCGTGCTGTTTATGCTGATTTACGCCGCCGGGATATGCCTGTTCTTGCCTGGAACACTGCTGACCGGGTTAGGGGCCGCAATTTTCGGGGCCTACTGGGGGTTCTTGTATGTCTGGGTCGGCGCAATGTTTGGCGCCAGTGCGGCCTTCTTTATTGGAAGAACCTTGGGAAGGGACTTTGCAGACTCGCTCATCGGCGACCGGCTTAAAAAATATGACGACGCCATTGAGCGAAACGGTTTTGCAACAGTTCTCTATCTTCGCCTGATCTATTTCCCTTTCACGCCCATGAATTTCGGAATGGGCCTGACCAAGGTTCACTTCCGTGACTATTTTTTCGGAACAGGTTTGGGTATTATTGTCGGCACATTTATCTTCACCTTTTTTATCGGGACTCTTAAAGAGGTCTGGGCATCCGGAAATTGGGGAGAGCTAGTATCTTTTAAAATTTTCTTTTCAATTGCATTGTTCATCTTTTCATTCTTCATCCCCAAGATCATAAAAAAAATAAAAGGGGAGTAATAGTCTTCCTCTACGCTACCTCAATCCGGATAAAAAGGCCGAATATCTCAAAGAACATATTGACACTATTAAGGTGGAGTACCTGTTTTACGACTGGAATTTAAACCATTAGAAAAAGCAGTTTTTCGCCGGTGAGGAGGATATAAAATGCAAATGGCTATGATCGGATTGGGACGGATGGGCATGAATATGGCGAAAAGACTTCTGATTGGTGGGCACGAGGTCGTGGCCTTCAACCGAACACCAAGCAAAACAGACCAGTTAGTTAAAGAAGGCGCCATTGGGGCCTACTCAATAAAAGAGGTAGTTGAAAAACTCTCTCCTCCTCGTATCATATGGATAATGCTGCCCGCCGGCCCCACTATAGATGACCATATCGTCAAGCTCAAAGAGGTTCTATCCAGAGGGGACATTGTCATTGACGGCGGTAATACCTATTACAAGGACGACATTCGCAGGGCCGATCAACTTGCCGAAAAAGGCATCAAATTTATGGATGCGGGTGTCAGCGGTGGTATATGGGGCCTGAAGTCAGGCTATTGCCTAATGATAGGAGGGGAAAAAGAGACTTGCCAATATCTTGAGTCCATATTTAGAACCCTGGCTCCCGAAGAGGGATATCTTCGGTGTGGATCGGTTGGTGCAGGGCATTTTGTGAAGATGGTCCACAACGGCATTGAGTACGGTATGATGCAGGCCTACGGTGAAGGGTTTGGTATTTTAGAGGCATCTCCTTATTCTGAATCTTTTGACTATGCTGAAATCGCCCACCTCTGGAACCGGGGGAGTGTGGTTCGTTCATGGTTGCTGGAGCTCATAGAAAACGCCTTTGGCAAAGATGCAAAACTTTCGGATATCAGGGGATATGTGGAAGATTCGGGGGAAGGCCGCTGGACCGTACAACAGGCAATTGAAACCGGGGTGTCTGCACCGGTCATTGCTTTATCACTGATGCGCCGATTTAACTCTCAACGAAAAGACTCTTTTTCAGATAAGGTTGTAGCAATCCTTCGCAGGGAGTTTGGAGGCCATACGGTGGTTAATTCTGATCAAAAATGAAGCTCACCGCAAAACAAGCAAAATGTGAAGAACTTTTTGCAATAAGGATATCAGTATGGACATAAAAAATGAGAAAAAAAAATCAGATAACACCATCATGGCTTCAACCACGACTCCGAATCTCGAGATTCCTTTTAAGTCCTGCATCATCGACGGAAAGCCTGATCCTTGTATGATAGTGGTTATAGGCGCATCAGGTGATCTGACTACCAGAAAGATTGTTCCTGCCCTTTATAACTTACATCTTAATGATGGTTTACCATATCCCTTTGTTCTTGTTGGATGTGCCCGTACCAAGCTGAGCAGTCAGGAATTCAGAGATAAGATGAAAAATGCCCTGAAGACCGCAAATATCCTGAATGATTCAAAGTGGGAGGACTTCTCAAAATTCTTTTACTATCAGGTTATTGACTACGGTGACTTATCGTCTTTCAAGGCATTGGCCAGGTTTCTCAAGGAACTTGACAAAAAAAATGGCACGGCCGGAAACAAGGTCTTTTATTTGGCAATTCCACCTTCTCTTTATAAATCAACCGCACAAATGCTGGGCAAGGCAGGTCTTTCAAAGGAAGGCAAAAACGAAAACGGATGGGCAAGGATCGTTGTGGAAAAACCATTTGGTCGTGATCTGGATACCGCCATTGATCTGGACCGATCACTTCATGAACATTTTAAGGAGCATCAGATCTTCAGAATTGATCACTATCTGGCCAAGGAGACTGTCCAGAATATTCTCATGTTTCGTTTTGCCAACGCCATCTTCGAGCCTATCTGGAATAGAATCTACATTGACCATGTCAGTATCACCGCAGCTGAAACCCTGGGTGTAGAGCACAGGGCCGGATACTACGAACAGGCAGGTGTTTTAAGAGATATGTTCCAGAACCACATGATGCAACTACTGGCCCTGACGGCCATGGACCCACCTTCCCTTTTTGAGCCGGACCGGGTTCGTGATGAGAAGGTTAAGGTATATCGGGCTATCAGGCCTTTTCAAACTGGCAATCTTCAGGACTATCTGGTCCTTGGACAATACTCCGCCGGGACCATAGAAGGTAAAAGGGTCCCGGCCTACCGCAGTGAACCTAGCATCAACCCCAATTCCCTTACTCCCACATTTGCCATGATGAAGGTCTACTTAGACAACTGGCGCTGGCAGGGTGTTCCATTTTATCTCACCTCCGGAAAAAGGTTGGCCAAGAAGCTAACCGAAATTACAATCCAGTTTAAGGAGATTCCCCATTCCATGTTTCGTCAGACTCTTGGGGAGCAGATCGCTGCCAATCGACTTTCCTTAGGGATATATCCTGACGAAAAAATATCATTGACTTTTCAAACAAAAAATCCCGGAGCAAAGGTTTGTCTCAGATCCGTAACAATGGATTTCAATTATAACCAGAATTATACAGGTCCCGTACTTGACTCTTACGAAAAGGTGCTTCTGGATTGCATGCTGGGGGATCAAATGCTCTTTTGGCGACAGGATGGTGTTGAACTTTGCTGGGCCTTTCTGACGCCTATTTTAAACGCATGCGAAACATGTGGCGATAGAGCTGAGATGCTCTTTCCATACAAATCCGGAACATGGGGGCCAAAGGCTGCTAAAAATCTGATGAGATAGAAACGTGAAAAATCACAAGGAGTATTAATATATATTATGAGATGGAGAATTTCACCCAAAATAGCAGCTATTCTGGATAAAGGAGGGGATTGCGCTGGTATTTCCCCTTACGAAGCGATTAGTCTCATGAAGCTCGATCTTAATTCCAAAGAAACCTATGCCCTTATGGAGACTGCTAACCGGATTTCAAGGAATCAGTTCAAAGGCAAAGGCGAAAACCATTATCATATAGGCATCAATGTGGAAGCTTGTCCTTTTAATTGCAGCTTCTGTTCCCTTACCGTTAACGCAGGCATATTTAAAGACAAGATTGAATTCAGCGATGATGAAATCCTGAGATGGGCCTATTCAGCTAAATCCGGGGGAGCTGATGCGCTGAATCTCATGACCACCGGGACCTATCCCTTTGAAAGGCTTTTGGAGGTCGGAAAGACATTAAGAGAAGCAGTCTCTGTTCCTCTGGTGGCCAATACCCGTGACATCAATCATGAGGAAGGGGAAAGGCTTTTGGACGCCGGATTTGTGGCCGCTTATCATGCAGTAAGGTTGGGTGAGGGAAGAGATACACCATTTAAGATACAAAAGCGTCTCCGGACCATTATTGTTTTAAAGGACGTGGGATTACAATGGATGAACTGTGTTGAACCTGTCGGCCCGGAACATAATACTGAAGAAATTGTAGATCTCATGTTCTTAGCAAGGAAATACCGGGCCACATATAGTGGGGTCATGCGGCGCATCAATTTCCCCGGTTCCCCGATGGAAAAGCATGGCATGATCAGCGAGTTTGAAATGGCCAGGATGGTTGCAGTAAGCCGTCTTGTAATGGCTGATATTCCAAAGGCTCACTGCACCCATGAACCCCACTCCGCATCCCTTTTTGCAGGGGCCAATCTTTTCTTTCCCGAGGTTGGCGCAAGCCCCCGTGACGAGAAGGCGGATACCGGTAAGGGAAAAGGTATCGGTTTAGAGGAATGCAGGAGGATGCAAGTTGAGATGGGCTGGGATCCTGATTTGCCATCCAACTGCTTTGAACATGAGGAGAACCGGATACAAAAAATCGTAAGCTTGTCTTGACAACGATTCCCCACCAAAAGGGCGGGGCTTTGTGACGAGAATCACATCCTTCTATTCCAGCAGACCCGCCAGAAAGACGGCGGGCAAGCAGTAGGGAGGGCCGCCCGCAATGCAGGAGCAGATGCGGACTGGAGAAGAGTGCCATGCAGAGCCTTTTGACCGGCGGTGCCACCCAATAGAGCCCTACTTATGGGCCTTATTCCCAAGTAAAAAAGTAAAGGGTTATGAGGAGCTATAACGCAATTAAGGGAGATAATCCAAATGAAACGCCTATCAATGGTGGTTTTTTTATTAGCCTGTTCATTGTTCTTTGCAGCTGGGATCGGGATAGCAAAGGATACCAAAGTGGGGACATGGAAAACGGCCCAGACGATTCAACCCTTTTTTTATCAGAAGTTTTTGCCACAAGGCCAAAAAAATTCTGTTTTTTCTTTTACCAATCCCGCCGATCAAAAAGTCGCTCTGCTCGCTGGAAGTCTCGATATGTGCGGGACCACTCTGGCCCATGCTATCCATTCCTCTTCACAGGGGCAACCTGTTGTATTGGTTGCGGCACTCTGTAATAAATGTTCGGCATTAGTCATCAAGAAAGGTGGCCCCATAAAAACGGTTAAGGACCTGAAAGGGAAAAAGATCGGATATGTACCCGGCACTATGCACGAAATCCTCCTAAGAGAGGTCCTCACACGGAACGGTCTCATTCCTGACAAAGACGTTCATTTAACCCGGGTTGACTTCTTTGACATGGGCATGGCCCTTGCCAGAGGCGGTATTGACGCCTTTCTTTCGGGGGAGCCTTTTCCGACTCTTGCAGTCCACCATGGTTATGGAACGATTCTTTCATATCCCTACTACGGCGAATCCATCGGTACGATAAATGCTGGAATGTTGGTAAAACTAAAAACCATTGAGGACACCCCCGAACTTGTTTTCCGGTTGGTCCTCGCACATGCCAGGGCAACCGAATACCTTCTGTCCCACAAAGATGAATGGCTAAAAAAGGCCTCAACATTCGGAACTCCTCTGGCCGTCCTCAAGGAGGCTTCCTCAAACATGGAACTGGCATGGGAAATGGACGACGACTTTGTTAAAAAGACCCAAACTCTTGGCATGCGCATGCAGGCATTGAAAGTTATTGAAAAACAGCCGAACTATGAAAGGCTTTTTGATCTTTCTTTTGTAAAGAAGATCAAACAAAGTGGGGATTCACAAATCGGAACTCGGGGGTCAAAATGACAAAAGAAGAAAACACGAAACTTCACGATTCCGTTTTTCAAATGTTGCCCTGGATCATCCCTAGTGTATTCATAATTCTTTGGACCGTTATCAGTGGAACCGGACTTATACCGACATACCTGCTGCCGCACCCTGTTGATATTGCTAAGGCCTGTTACAATTATATTTTCGGTACACCAGGAGAAGCATCCTATTCAGGCCGTTTCCTGAGCGATGCCGTAGCATCACTTATTAGAGTATTCAGCGGTTTTGCGGTCGCTGTCACATTAGGCATTCCCCTGGGAATCATATCCGGGCGTCTTGCCTCGGTCCAGAAACTCATGAGCAGCACTATCAATGGATTGAGATCGGTTCCCGGTATAAGCTGGCTACCATTAGCCATGATCTGGTTCGGCATAGGGATAAAGACAACCATATTCTTGGTAGCATTGGCCGCGTTTTTCCCCATTTATCTCAATGCGGCTGCAGGCGCAAGGCAAGTCAATCCTCTTCTGCTTCAGGCAGGAGCTATGATGGGTGTTAAAAGGCTCAAAGGCACTTTTGCTATCTTGCTTCCTGGTGCCATGCCACATATGCTGACAGGGCTCCGCTTGGGATTGGGAATCTCATGGGCATATCTTGTTTTGGGTGAACTAACTGGTGTTCCCAATGGTCTCGGTGCTATAATTATGGATGCTCGTATGTTAGGTCGTATAGACATCATCGTGGTTGGAATAATCATTATCGCAGTTATGGGCAGGATAAGCGATCATCTATTAAAAACATCTATGAAATTTTGTTTCAAGAGCGCAAGGAGAATGCCTTGAAACCAAAACTTGCACCTGTATCCAAAATCAAGCCGGAGACACCAAAGACCACGCTCCGGATAAAAAATCTGAGAAAGGTCTTTCGAACCAACGGTTCGTTTCTGACCGTCCTGGACGAAATCAATTTCTCTGTCAAGTCCGGGGAAATGATATGTATCTTTGGGCGCAGCGGATGCGGCAAATCAACGCTCCTGAAAATCCTGGCAGGCTTCCTTTCACCCAGCTCGGGTACAGTTCTTTTAAACGGCAGCCCCGTAACAGGTCCCGGCCCTGATCGCTGTGTAGTATTTCAGGAGGATACGCTTTTCCCCTGGCTGACAGTAAAAGAAAATATCGCATTCGGACTTAGGGGGCAAATAAGAGAAAAAAATGCCATTTGGGAGGAAGTAGAACATTTCCTGTCACTCGTTGGATTAAGTGAGTTCAGGGACTATCTGCCGCGTGAGATATCCGGCGGTATGAGACAACGGGTAGCGCTGGCGAGGGTTCTAATTCTGAAACCAAAGGTCCTTTTAATGGATGAACCCTTCGCTTCACTTGACGCCCAAACACGCGAGGAGATGCAGAATCTTCTCCTCTCATTATGGGAAAAGTTATCGCACACGGTCCTTTTTGTTACCCATGATGTGAACGAAGCCATCACATTGGCAGATAGAATCTTACTTATGCAAAAGAGTCCTGGAAGAATCCGTGATGAAATAAGAGTTGATCTTCCCAGACCCAGAAAAAGGGGAAAAAGCGAATTCCTATTTTTTAGCAACAAGTTGTATGAAGAACTTCAAGACTGATCGAATGCCGGGTATTATTGATTGAGGAAAGGATACTTGAACCAATATCACAAAAATCGGAGCCCGTGCGTTTTGAAAAGGAGGCAATTATGTTTGGAAAAAGCAGTAAATTTTTCATTTTATTACCTGCACTACTATTAATACAAACTGATTCATCTGCCCAAACCAAACTTGATAGAGCGACCCTTGCCGGAGGTTGTTTTTGGTGTATGGAGCATCCTTTCGAAAAATTAGAAGGTGTTTTAGAAGTTATATCAGGTTATACAGGAGGGCATAAAGATAACCCAACATACGAAGAGGTTTCAAGCGGAATGACAGGGCATCTGGAAGTCGTTCAAATTACCTTTGATCCTTCCAAGATAAGCTATTCGGAAATTCTTGAGGCCTTTTGGAAACAGATCGATCCTACGGATCCAGGGGGACAATTTGTCGACAGGGGCCGACAATATAGGACAGCAATTTTCTATCATAACAAAGACCAAAAGGCCTTGGCGGAAAAATCGAAAGCTGAACTCAATAAATCAGGAAGATATAAAAATCCTATTGTTACCGAAATCACAAAAGCTTCAAAATTCTATAAAGCTGAAGATTATCACCAGGATTACTATAAGAAAAATCCTATAAGATATAAGTACTACAGATATCGTTCCGGTCGTGATCAATACCTGAAAAAGATATGGGGAAAGGGCTGAAACCTGAAGAGATAAGAAACCATGATAAAAAGTACAAAAAGCTATCTTGATCGGAACTCAGGTTGAAATCAAGCCCCTTACAGCATAAGGTTACCCAAGTGGAAGGTGCGGAACGACCTCTCGACAGTGAATATTAGTATAACCTTAATTGAGTGAAAACCCAATTAAGAATATGAAAAGCAAGCAGACCATTATAATCGAGTCCAGTGCCTCAGATCTTGCACGTAAAGGAGCCGAAATATTTTCCTGGGCCGCTAAGGAAAGTATTGACGTGAGAGGACGCTTTGCTGTTGCCATATCGGGCGGTTCCACTCCGAGGGACATGCACAGGTTGTTAGGGAAAGAACCTTTTCTTTCGGATATTCAATGGGACAAGACTGATATATTCTGGGTCGATGAACGCTGTGTCCCTGTAAATGATAAGACCAATAACTATGGCACAGCCAAAAAGGATTTTCTTAATCGAGTTCCAATACCTAACGGACATATTCATCCTATGCCGGTAGCGTATTCCCCTGATGTCGGAGCTTTCTTGTATCAAGAGGAACTCATGAATTATTTTAAACCCGAAGGGGACGAGTTCTCTCTTTTTGACCTGATATCCCTTGGCATAGGGACGGACGGCCACACGGCCTCACTATTCTCCGGACAAAGCTCCTTGGATGAAAGGAAAAAATGGGTTGTGTCTGTTAAGGGGGGAAAACCAAATACCATCCGTCTTACCATGACATATCCCGTGCTTAACAGTGGAAGGCAAATAGTGTTTCTGGCTTCCGGCAAGGAAAAAGCCGGAATTGTCAAAAAAGCATTGCAGGGTAATAAACCAAGACTACCGGCACAACTGATTCAACCCGTCAAGGGAACCTTGCTCTGGTTATTGGATCGGGAAGCTGCATCATTGCTTGAAGGATAGATAGCCCATGACGAGTCATCAAAATAATAGAGTCGTCTTGGCAGGTGATATTGGAGGGACCAAAACAAACC
>CAZENC010000101.1:0-9503 GCA_964513115.1 uncultured Desulfobacteraceae bacterium
TGTCTTCCGGAAGGTCTAACAGGATCAATTCCGGATAGCCTGCAATGCCTGAAAGGACATTATTCAAATCGTGAGCAACACCACCGGCAAGAAGACCCAGGGATTCCATCTTTTTTAACCTTTCCAATTTTTTTTCATTTTCCCGTAGCGCCTTTTCTTCCCGCTTTCGTTCCGTCATATCCCGCATGATGGCCAGAACGGCGGGTCTGTTCCTGTATTGAATAATGCTTGCCCCTATTTCCACAAATCGCTCTTGGCCATCTGTTCTCCGTATTCGGACCGTATGCGGATTAGGAACATCGTCGCCCTTTAGTAGTTTTTTGTAATGTTCAATGAATGTTTTCCTGTCCTCCGGGATCATAATATCGACAAAATCCCTGGCCGACGTATCTTTTAAGGGCTGACCTATCAGGCTACCGCATGCCTGATTCGCGAAAACCATTTTTCCATCCTGTATCACCAAGATACAATCGTTTGCGAATTCAGTAATCACTCGGTATTTGTCTTCCGCCGCTATTTCAACAAAGTTATCGAAGACAACCCAGAGAACGGCAATAGAGAATCCCATAAATCCGTATTCCATAAAGTATTGATAGGTTTTAAATCCCATGGATGCCAGGCCGTCATGGACCCCCAGCATGAGCCAAAAGCCCATCCCCACCAAAAATGCAATTCGATGTCTCGGATTGGTTCCTTTGTGCCTCAACCAAAGGGTGATCGCATAGACGCCGGCCAGGACCGCATAAAGCACAAATATCGGACCGAGAGGTCCCAGTCCCGGTTCAATATAAGTGGTCTTTAAGGCGATGAACTCCCTGGTGACAAAACTTTCGGCCACTATATAATCGGTAAACCATAAAAGGATCAGAACAAGTCCATGGCAGAAACCGGCTACCGGATGATACAGCCTGCTTTCAATTTCAAGATATGAAAAAGTGAATCCATACAGGCCATGGACCAGACAGATAACGGCAGTGTACTCCAAAAGACCTGCAAATCGATTGAGAGATCCTGGTGCCGTATTGTACTCAAGGAAAATGCCAATCGCATAGAACATGGCCGAAAACGAGATGGCAGCACCCCAGCCGAACCACTTGAATTGGGGTTTCCTTAAGAAAAATACGGCCTGCAAAATGAGCATGAGCAAGGCCAGAATCGCCACCGACAATGACCCTGCTGACTGAAGTATAATTTTTTCAGATAACATTTTTATTTTCTAAACCTTTCTAAGTGAGTTAAAATTTATTCTTTTCTCTTTTAGATTCAGAATTGTCAAGACAATAGTCTGATTTTTTGCCCAATAATCCTGCAGATCCTGTCTGATTTTCATTAGTTTTTTAGGCCTGTTGCCCCAGAATCCATCCTTCAATCGATAACACCTTAACGTCATTTTCCGGAATAGCACAGGCATGGGTTCCGACAAGGATCCGGATCATCGAGATCAGACTCATCATTGCAATGACTAGGCTGGGGAGTTAGGAAACCATGAAAACCAATAAAGCAAAATTGACTTAAAGTATTTAGTCAATAATTGTCGTTAGACCATTATTTTAACTCTGATTTTCATGAGCATGATTTTCACCCTGAAGTGCTTTTTCAATGGCAGAAATTAGTGGGGGAATATCCTTTTTAACCGTATTCCACAGTTTCTCAGTTTCTTATGGACTTCCCCCTTTAGTCCCTTTTACTTGGGAATACGCTTTTACTCCAGGGTGTCATCTTCTCTTCCGGCACCAATGAGTGGGAGCTGTTTTTCGATCTTAAAGAAGACCAAAAACCGGGTCTTGCCTGCTTCCTTTTGGGAGGGATACCTTTCACTTCTTATGGAGTAAAGCAAATCACTGTCTTGTTCCTCGCTGATTTTGGTGAGAAACAACCGGATCCCCCTATATCCCGGGCCATCCTCCATGAACAAATATGCGGCATGGTCATTGGATTGTAGATTATGATGGGTTAATCGATCGGCCATGATTAAGGCGATGCTTCCATCCTCCATAAAATGGGGCCTTCCATAAACGGCCAGGTCCACTTTGCCGTTTTCATCCGCTGTGGCCAATATACCACGGCCCTTTATATTCTTGAAATATTCTTGAAGATCCATTTTTTCCTCCTACTATAAAGAGTTTAGGATTAATAGATTATCAAACACTATAACCAGATATTACCTGTATCTGTCGTTATATTTAATAGATCCGGATCATCCGGTTTTTTTGCGTTCTTCTCAAAATGAAAACCTAAAAAAAGCAGATAAAAACATATTTCCGTGTCGGGCTGCGGCTTCCCCACGGATAAGCCATGCAAATACGGCGCCCTCCCGCCAAAGGACTCGTAAAAAATCTTATAGCCCTATTCTATCAATAGAACTGTTTTTTCCACGCAAATTGTATTATGCCCCTTGGACCATCTCCTGAAATCTGTGGGGTCCACAATTTACAATTCCATTGACTTTCACCTGAAAAACTCAGACCCTTGATACCAATAAGCCGGAAATTGAAAAAAATACGAAAATGTCTCGGTAGATGACGGAGAAGCGAATGATTAAAGAAATGAAGTCCTTGGTCAAGCAAAAGAAAACCTGCGTCCTGGCAACGGCATCCGACAATAATCCTCACTGCTCCCTGATGGCCTATGTGACGGACGATGATTGCAGTGAAATTTACATGGTAACAAGCAGGAGAACAAAAAAATTTCGCAATCTTTCGGAAAACCCTTCAGTGAGTTTGCTCATTGACACCAGAGAAGAGGATTATGGCTCCGAAAGTCTCGGGGCAAGGGCGCTTACTGTTTCCGGCGTTTTTACTCAATTACATGATGAGAACAAAGAATCCCGGATACGTGTAGAAATGACCTCTCAGCACCCAAATATTAAAGATCTGATCGAACACCCGGATTCCGAGATTTTATGCATAAAAATCATATCATTTCTTTTATTAAACGGCCCGACCGAAGCCTATTTTGAGGTGTTGGAATAATAACCAGGACACAATGAAATTGCACGGAGACATTTTTCTCAGAAGCAACTCATGAACAGCGTTCCCCCTGATAGAATTCAAAAGTGCAATACCGAATCCATTAATCCAAAGGGGAATTATATCCTCTATTGGATGGTCGCCAACCGACGAATCCATTGGAATTTCAGTCTTGATCGAGCTATCGAATGGTCCCGGGAGCTCAATAAACCGCTTTTAATACTGGAAGCTTTGCGCATCGATTACCTGTGGGCCAGTGACCGGTTACATAAGTTTATCCTGGATGGCATGTTAGACAACGCCCGGCTCCTGAAAAACAGGAACGTTCATTATTACCCCTATGTGGAGGGAGAACATAATGCTGGAAAAGGTCTGCTGAAAGCCCTGGCAAAAAAGGCCTGCGTCATAGTTACAGATGATTATCCGTCCTTCTTCATTCCGAAAATGATCTCTGCCACTGCAAAGAATGTTTCCCTGCTAATTGAAAAAGTGGATTCAAACGGCCTGCTTCCCATGCGGGCGGCTGATCGGGTATTTCAGACAGCCCATGCGTTTAGAAGGTTTCTTCAAAAAAAGTTGCCCTCACATCTTTTTGAGAAGCCGGCTCCGGACCCCCTAAAGGAATCGAAACTAAAATCGCCTCGTTCTCTACCCCAAACCATAACGCAAAGCTGGCCAAGGGCATCCATGAAAATGCTCAAGTGCGAGCCGAAGTTTCTTCAATCACTTTCAATCAATCACTCTGTTGGAACGGTTAAGATGCCTGGTGGATCAGTGCAGGCCGGAAACGTTCTGCAGGATTTTTTGGAAAACCGCCTCCTCCATTATTCAGAACATCGCAATCAGCCCGAGAAGGAGGTAACCAGCGGTCTCTCACCTTACTTTCATTTTGGACATATCTCTGTCCATCAGGTTTTCCACGACCTTATAAAGGCGGAGGATTGGTTTTTTGACCGGCTCTCCACAAAGGCCAATGGAAGCCGTTCCGGTTGGTGGGGAATGAGTGAACCCGCTGAGGCCTTTCTGGATGAGCTCATTACCTGGCGTGAATTGGGTTTTAACATGTGCTGGCAGAGGTCGGATTATTACCGATATGAATCCCTCCCGGAGTGGACATTGGCTACACTCGGCAAACACGAAAAGGACGTACGGCCCTATGAATATTCATTAGAAGAGTTTGAGTCGGGCAATACCCATAATCCTCTTTGGAATGCAGCGCAAATCCAGCTGCTCACAGAGGGCCGGATACATAATTACTTGAGGATGCTTTGGGGGAAAAAAATTCTCCACTGGTGCAAAAACCCTCAGTTGGCTGTCCATAACATGCTGGAATTAAACAATAAATACGCACTGGATGGAAGAGACCCAAACTCATACAGCGGAATATTCTGGGTGCTGGGCCGATATGATCGGCCCTGGGGACCGGAAAGACCCGTCTTTGGAAAAATTCGCTACATGAGCTCAAAAAATACTGTAAAAAAAGTGCGTGTTGAAAACTATATTAAGAAGTACACATAGGGATATTGTTTACTCTGTTGATACCATCCCCTATTATGATTTTTTCCTAGGGTCTTTTTATGCGTGCTCAATGCTTTTGTTTTTGTGTTATCGGCATCACCTGTATGGGTACGACTATATGGGCCGAATCTCCAGAGTAGTTATAGGCTTGGTGGTTTGCCTGCTGTTGCTGCCGGCATTCGTGCCGGTCGCTTCAGGGCATCCCCATGTGTTTATTGAAAATGCGCTCACCATAATCTTTGATAAGCACGGCCTGGCCGGTGTCCAAGTGACGTGGGTGTTTGATGAATTCTTCAGCAACATGATCGCGTGCGATTATGATTCGAATCGCAACGGCAAACTGGAGGAATCCGAGGTAAAAACCATAAATGAAAAGGCGTTTTCAAACCTGAAAAATTTTGATTATTTCACCTTCATCAGGATTAATGAAAGTCCCTTTAAAGTTAGATATATTCGTGAATTTTCGGCTGAACTCCAGGAGGGAAAACTCATCTACCGGTTTTTAATCCCCTGCCACGCCAGAGCCATTTCCGCATATAAGCAATTAGTTATATCCCAGTATGATCCCACGTATTATACATCGGTCTTTTTTTCCGAGGACCGCCCTGTCAACCTCAAGGGCGCATCAGGTTTTGACGCTCGCTATCATATAGAGAAGAACATGAAAAGATCTTTTTACTACGGCCAGTTCCATCCGCTGGAGGTGGTTCTCAAGTTCAGGAAAAAAAAATGACAAGGTGGTTATTCGCACTCATGATCTTGCTTTTTCCGGTGTTATCTCCGTTTTATGCGGAGGCCCAGAGCCCGTTCGTTTCAAAAGGCCCTTCGCAGGATATGTCCCAGGCCCCCAAGGCACCGCCTAGATATCCATTTCTGGACAAAATCTCTGCCTGGCAGCAACGCCTCAACCTAAAGATGGCCGTATTGACCAGGCAGGCAAAGGAGACCGGAAGGCCGGGACCGCTCCTCCTGTTGATAGGAATCGCATTTGCATACGGCGTGCTCCATGCTGCGGGGCCGGGTCACGGCAAGGCCATTGCCGCGTCCTATTTGCTCTCACATAAAAGCAAACTGTCACGGGGTATCCTTCTGGGCAATATGGCAGCATTTTTTCACGGGATGAGCGGTGTCCTGCTTGTGCTGATCGTTCATGTGGTGCTCATGAAAGGGATCACCGGCTCCCTTGAACATGTTACGAAGACCACGCAGCTCATTAGTTACGCGCTTATCGCGGTGCTGGGAGCGGTCCTTTTGTCCAGGAATATCCTGTCATGGAGAAAGGCGAATTTTGATGAGGATGTCCACAATACGGGCCGTTTTCCCTTGAAGAAAAGGGATTACATCGCCATGGCCTTTGCCGTGGGCGTCGTGCCTTGTCCGGGCGTGGTCCTGGTGATGCTCTTCTGCCTTTCGCTTAAAGAGATCGGACTGGGTCTCCTGCTGGCCCTTTCACTCATTCTGGGCATGGCGTTTACCATCTCGGTGGTAGGTGTGTTTGGAATCGCAGGAAAGCATTTTGCTCTAAGAATCCTGTCGCCGCGCCCAGAGCTCACCACGAGCATTGAAAAAGGTGTTGAAACCATTGCTGCTTTTATGATCACGGCGTTGGGCGTGTTTTTCTTTGCCGCCGTAATATGCCGTTAGGGCGCGGCAAAGTTAAAATGAAGGCCATCCTATAGTTCCCCTTACATTTTCTACGCCTTCCTTACGGTGCCGCATTTAGTAAATACACCCCTTCATAAGTTTCTTGTTTGATCACATGATTGGCACCGACATATACGACGATTTTCGCTTTTTCATATTGGCACATAGGATAGTCACAAACGCTCGTCTCATTTTTCCGGCAGTTATTTTTCAAACAACAGGAAATCGAAAGCAAGAAAGATATAAATATGCTCCTTGACAAAACATCCATCTGTGCATAATTTCATAGAAAACTACAGGAGTACCCGCCATGACACTTACAAAAGCTGACATCATCGACAGCATCTACAACAATACTAATCTAAGCAAATTCAGTGCCACAAAGGCCGTTGAAAATCTTCTCGAAACAATCAAGACAACGCTTGAAAAAGGCGAGGACGTTTTGGTCACCGGATTCGGGAAGTTCTGCGTTAAGGAAAAGAAGGAGCGGAGAGGTAGGAATCCGGCGACTGATGAGGATCTGATGTTGGAGCGGAGAAGAATCGTGTCTTACAGATGTTCGTCTGTGTTGAGGAATAAGCTAAATGGGGGATTATGAGGTTTTGATTCATACAATTAAACATTGATCCACAACCTATCTGCCAAACTTTGGATTAATAATGACTGGAGAAATTAACATGAAAGATGAACAGGTTCCAAAGGTAGCGTTAGTGCCGTCGCTTCAACTACTTTATGCGTCAAGAGTTGAGGTGGACACGCCACTGGTGCTCGGAAAATCTCGATATGGAGAGAGACGAATCATTAAAATAAAAGGCGGTGTTTTTTCAGGACCCAGATTATCAGGACGTGTATTACCTGGTGGGGCTGATTGGCAAATTATCCGATATGATGGCATAACCGAAGTGGAGGCACGATATACACTTGAAACATATGACGGTGCTTTGATTTATGTATCTAATTGGGGTTTACGTCACGGTCCTGAAGAAGTAATGGAGCGTCTAGCCAAAGGTGAGGAAGTTGATGCCAATGAATACTACTTTCGAACAACCCCGATTTTTGAGACAGGTGCTCCAAGCTACAAATGGTTGAACGGGCTTATCTCGATCGCGGTGGGCCAAAGATCAGCGAATGAAGTCCTCATTACCGTTTATGAAGTAAGTTAAATGGCAGGATTATGAGAAAAAGGGGGCAGCCCTCAAGGGTCTGACCCTATTTTTATGTTCTTTTTTACCAGCATGCCTTTTAACCTAGGGGGGAGAAAAATGCCCTTGCCGAACCTCCCCCTTCATACAATAATGGGGATCCGACCGGCAGGCGAACAAGGAAGGTATCATGGATTGCAAAACACAGGCAGCGGCGGGCAGTCTCAGATGGCCTAAGCTAATAAAGGGGACCCTGGTCAGGCGATACAAGCGTTTTCTTGCGGATATACGTCTCAAAAACGGTCACCTGGTTACGGCTCACTGTCCGAATTCCGGGAGTATGTTGGAATGCTCTGAGCCGGGCCGCCCGGTCTATCTTTCCCGTCACAATGACCCAAAAAGGCGCACCAGATACACCTGGGAATTGATAGACATGCCGACCTCTTTTGTCGGGGTCAACACCATCGTTCCCAACCGTCTGGCCCTGGCTTCCGTGGCCGCCGACAGGGTTCCCGAACTGGCTGGTTATGACCGTATCAGGACAGAAGTCAAATACGGGCGGAATTCGCGCATAGACCTTCTGCTTGAAAAAGGGGCGCGCAGCTGTTTCGTGGAAGTAAAGAACTGTACGCTTGTGAAGAATGGCGTGGCCTGTTTTCCGGATGCCGTGACATCTCGAGGGCTCAAGCATCTTGTGGAACTTCAACATCAAGTGCAATCAGGCCACCGCGGTGTCATGTTTTACCTGGTTCAGCGAAGGGATGCCAGGATTTTCCGGCCCGCCGACCACATCGACCCGGCCTACGGGGAGGAACTGAGAAAGGCCGTCAAAAAAGGCGTTGAAATCCTCGCTTATGATGTCACTCTGGATCTGAGGGGAATTGAACTGCGTGCCGCCCTCCCCTTGGACCTTACTTCCACAGGGCAATAAACTTAAAAAGGCACTGTCCTTTCCCAAATCTCACCTCGGTCCTACCCGGGCTTACAGCTCAAAGTGATTTTAATCTATTTCTTGCTGCGGCCAAGACCTGGTGAAAAGGGAATCTTAATCGTTGAGAAAGATGCCGGGGCTCCAACGGCCCCGGCCCTTTCAATGAAATACGCTGAAAGCCGCCTCCGATCGAAAGGCTTCCAAACTCCTTGCTGCGAAGTAGCATAAAATCATCCCCCTGCTACCGGAGGAAAGATCGATAGCTCGTCGCCATCTTTTAATTCCGTGTCCATCCGCTTCGGCATGAAGCTATAGTGGCGTCCGTTTACAAAAACACGGATATGTTCGCTCAACTCCCCTGTCTGTTTGTCAGAGATCACATCCGAAAAATCCCTGCCTAACTTTTTACACATCGCGTCGAGCACCTCTTTTACCGTGGCCCGTTCAAACTCCAAGTGTAATGAAACTTTATTACCCATGGCCTTCTTTATGGTGAGATATCCTTTGACCTTGATTTTCATCCTGGTTTGCCTTTTACGTGAAATGAATTAACTGAAAATTTTCACTCGTTTTATTGTTTTTAGGACAATGGGACTTAAAGTATATAGAAAGGGAGATGGAAAAAAGCCGGACAGTGAATTTGCTACATTGTCCTGCCCGGTTATAAGGATATTGAAGGACGCACCGTAGTCTAAATATATTAAAATTAAATTAAACTTTTTTAATTCTATCGGTTTTGGTATTTATTAGCATTGTGATAACAGGTGTCTCATTTGAGCAAGGAGGTGATTGACCTTGACAGAAAACCATAAACCAGCACAGACCCTGGATTGTGTCGGCCTTTATTGCCCGGAACCGCTGTTTCAGACACGAGAGAACATTGATGAAATCGAAATTGGTGAGGTACTGGAAGTGATCGCCGACGATCCGGCGGCCGAAGAGGACATCACGCGTTTTGCCAAGCGTGCGGGTCATGAAGTAATCGAGTTTGAAAAAACCGAAGACCACATGCGTTTCCTTATAAAGAAAGGCAAATAGGAGGGATCAAGATGAAAGACGAAAATGCGATTCTTTATGTCCAGACAAGCGATGCCCCGGAGAGGCAGTACTCTCCTCTGGTATTAGCACAGACCGCGAAGGCGATGGACCTGAAGCCCATGGTGTATTACCTCGGCATGGGACTCAATGTACTCCGGCCAGGGGCCGCGGAGGGCATGCAGATGGGTAATTTCCCCAGCGTCAAAGAAATGATCGATAAGACAATCGATCAGGGGATCGAGATATACGTGTGTGAAGCCT
>CAZENC010000102.1:0-2713 GCA_964513115.1 uncultured Desulfobacteraceae bacterium
GATTTCAGATGCCTTCGCTATCGTGAAGGGATTCTTGAAAGTCGAAAGGCTATTGCAAGTATAATTGCTGAAAAGACATAAACATAAGGTGCCTATAATGGGAGATGATACTCTGAATATACTCATTGGCGGTTCAGCGGGCCAAGGTCTTGTCACCTTAGGACAACTCCTGGCCAAAAGCCTGGTGCGAGCCGGCTATTCCATCCTCGTGACACAAAGCTACCAGTCTCGCATACGAGGCGGACATAATACCTTCGCAATCCGCGCAGGGGCTGAAAAGATAATTGCCCCAAGGGAGCCTGTAGACGTTTTGGTCGCTCTTGACAGTGATACCGTCACTCTTCATCAAAGGGAGCTATCGTCTGACGGGCACATCGTCCTTGATGCCACATTAGTTGCTGACAGTGATTTTCTTTTGAAAGTACCCTTCAAGGAATTAGCTCAAAACAAGTTCTCAAACATCGTAGCCCTGGGGGTCGTCGGTTTCCTCGCTGGTTTGAGCGAAGGCCTAATGGCAAAGGCCTTGGATGATTTCTTCGGCAAAAAGAACGCCAACGTAGCTTTAGAAAACAAACGTGCACTTGCATCGGCCATAACATGGGCGGCAAAACACACAAAATCCGGCCTTAAGCTCCCCTCTATTCCAAACACCTCTCCCCGTTTAATGATGAACGGCAACGAGGCCATTGCCCTTGGGGCCCTTTCTGTCGGCATAAAGTTTTCTGCCTTTTATCCCATGACCCCTTCCACCTCCATCAATCTGAACCTGACGGCCCATGCCAAGCAAATGGGTTTGATTGTGGAGCAAGCAGAAGATGAGATTGCGGCCATTAACATGGCTATAGGAGCTTCATTTGCGGGAGCCCCCAGTATGGTGGCAACCTCAGGTGGTGGATTCGCCCTGATGGTGGAAGGTGTCAGCCTGGCAGCCATGACCGAAACCCCCCTGGTGGTCGTGGTGGCCCAACGGCCGGGACCTGCAACCGGCCTCCCCACACGAACCGAACAGGCGGACCTTGAGTTTGTTTTGTACGCCGGACATGGTGAGTTTCCACGCGCAATCTTTGCGCCTGGAACGGTGGAAGAATGCTTTCACCTCACCCGCCGGGCCTTTGACCTGGCAGAGCGATATCAGGGCCCCATGTTTCTTTTAACAGACCAGTTTCTCGCCGACTCCTATCGCACGGTGATCCCTTTTGACGTTGAGAAGCTCCCCTCAGTACCTGTATCTACCGAGACAGCTGAGACGACCATGTATGCGCGGTATGCTGTCACAGAAAGCGGGATTTCTCCTCGACTCCTTCCGGGCATGACCGAACATCTGGTGGTGGCTGATAGTGATGAGCATACAGAACAGGGTCACATAACAGAAGATCTTTCCATGCGAAGGCAGATGGTAGAAAAGAGGCTGAGAAAGGAGAAAGGGATTCGAACTGAAGTCATCCCTCCGGATATGGAAGGGGAAGCCCAGCCAGACCTGTTGCTTGTCTCATGGGGTTCAAGCAAGGGTGCGGTCCTCGAGGCCGCTTCCCATATGAGGTCCAACGGAGCAAGGATCGCCACGCTTCATTTCTCCCAGGTTTGGCCGCTTATTCCTGACCAGTTCCTAAAGTACTTACAGGATGCACGGCAGGTCATAAGTATTGAGAGCAACGCCACCGGTCAACTAGCGCAGCTGATCCGGCGAGAGACGGGGTTTGAAATCAAGAAGAAAGTCCTTCGATATGATGGACTGCCGATAACGCCCGAGTCAATACTTCGAGAATTAAACCGGTAATTTGTGTCAATAGAGAGGAAAGATATGGTAGCTATTGATGATTACGGACACTACGAGACAGCCTGGTGCCCGGGCTGTGGAAATCATTCTATTTTAGAGGCGGTAAAAAAGGCGCTTGCAGCCAGCCAACGAAAACCCCATGAGGTGCTGTTTGTTTCCGGGATTGGGCAGGCCGCAAAGGCACCCCATTACCTGAATGCGAATGTCTTCAATGGCCTTCATGGCAGATCGCTTCCTGTAGCCACAGGTGCGAAGCTTGCCAACCCTGAACTTACCGTGATAGCTGAAAGTGGTGACGGATGTAATTACGGAGAGGGTGGCAACCACTTCCTGGCGGCCATCCGTCGTAACATCGACATAACGCTTTTGGTGCACAACAATCAGGTGTATGGCCTGACCAAGGGCCAGGCCAGCCCTACCTCTCTCGAAGGTTTCGTAACAAAGGCCCAGCCGGAAGGTGTCCCATCGGCGCCTTTCAACCCAACCGAAGTGGCAGTGGCAATGCAGGCAGGTTTTGTTGCCCGTGGATTTTCCGGCATGATTAATCATTTATCTGATGTTATTCAGCAGGGCATTGCCCATCGGGGTTTTGCCATGATTGACATATTGCAGCCCTGTGTATCTTTCAATAAAATCAATACTTTTACCTGGTACGAGAAACGATGTTATGACTTGTCTGCCGTATACGATCCAACAAATTGGGAAGCAGCGATGAAGGTTGCCTGTGAGTGGGGAGATAAAATTCCTATTGGAATCATTTACCGCAATGAAAGGCCACCCTTTGAAGATCATTTTCCGGTTTTAAGTCAAGGGCCTCTATCTGGGCGGGATGTTGACCGGTTAACGCTCAAAAAGATCATGGAAAGATATGGATAAAGCTAATAAAGGAAATCAAAAGGGTCAATATTTATAGTCAATTTGTATAGAGTAGTACTA
>CAZENC010000102.1:2813-9476 GCA_964513115.1 uncultured Desulfobacteraceae bacterium
ATAAAGGAAATCAAAAGGGTCAATATTTATAGTCAATTTGTATAGAGTAGTACTATTTAAACAAGAGGGGGTCAGCAATGAGTTATACAAAAGATGATTTAAATAAGAAGCTTTTAGAAATGTATCCTGAAATTACAGCATATGGGCTTTCTGTAGGACTTGAATTTGATGAAGGGAAAGACGCCTGGGTAGTTACTTTTAGTAAAGGAAATAAGGCTCGCCATGCCTTTCTGGACAAAGTGGACGCCGATGCATGTATTAATGGGAATGCGTGCATTTACCTTGGAGTGCTGATCGCTCAATATATAAAGGATATCGAGGCCGAGATATCCGGAAAGCAGAAATAATAAGGTATAATTCTAATTGAGCTAAAGCCCAATCAGGAAGCCCTTCGGCGATCAGCGGTCAGCCTTCAGCTTATGAATTTAAAAAACGAATTCATATCTCATCTATGCTGGTTTTTCAAATGATTATCTGAAGCATCATATGATTTAGTTCACTCGCTGAGGCAATTGTTTAGAACGTTTGTTTCTCGTGGGACGGTAAGAACTAATGAAAGATTGGCAAAGGAGGTTAAAAAGATGGAAGAAAAAAACATGGAAGAATTAGAAGAACAGAAGAAAAGAAAAAAGAAGAATGCTGATGAGAAACTTCCCTACTGCACCACAGCCCCAAGTGCAGAACATGCCAGAGCATCTGATGATGACGAGCCCTGTGATGATGGCAGGGAAGGCGACATAGACAAAGACTGAAAGAATAGGCTTTTTCTGGAGATGCACCATGGTGAAATACAACGGCATCAATCACCTGGCAATGGCCACCAGAGACATGGATGCGACCATCCGCTTCTGGCGGGATTTGCTCGGCATGCGGCTGGTGGTAGGTCTTGGACGCCCAGGATACAGGCATTATTTTTTTGAGGTATCCGCTCACGACCTCATTGCATTCTTTGAATGGCCGGATGTGGACAAGATTCCTGAAAAGGATCACGGCGTACCCATTAAGGGTCCCTTTGTTTTCGACCATGTTTCATTTGAAGTGGAAAGCGATGAAGATCTGTGGGAGTTGAAAGACAGATTTGAGGCCGCTGATATATGGGTATCCGAGGTCATTGATCACGGATTTATTCACTCCATTTATGCATTCGATCCCAACAACATCCCTATCGAGTTCAGTGCTCCGGTGCCCGGTGTAGATATTAGAAAGCATCCAAAAATGAAAGATAAAAGGCCCACCAATGTTTCACAGGAAGGGCCTGAACCTCAACCAGGGACTTGGCCTGATATTATAAAGGCCACTCAGCCCGAGGAGCGCAAGGTCTATCCAGGAGAAGGAATGATTCTTGTTGAGAACAATACATTTTAAGTCGAGGATAGTTTTATTTCGGCAAAAAACTACGCCAAAAGCACGTGGTTTTGATCTGCCGCATCCTTCAAGGGCCTGTCCGGACATCTGATAGCAGTGAACATAAAAAGAGCGTCACATCACTCAAGATCTTAACGCGCTAAGGCGGATATTGGAAAAGGGTAGGGCTCGCGGCAAAGAGATAAAAGGAGCAGGTTGCAGATGGCAACCACTCAAGGGATAAAACCGAGGGCTATATAAATGCTGCCGGATGATTTTAAACCGATAGAAATTCAACATAAAGAGATATTTAATCGCTTCTTTCTTCAGGACCCTCCTAAGACTTCCGAATTAACATTTACGAATCTCTTCATCTGGCGGCATCATTACCATCCCATATGGCTTCAGTGGGAAAATTGCCTTCTGATTATTTTAAAACCTGAAGGGATTTCGCCATTTTGTCTGCAACCTATTGGCCCGGGGAATAAAGGGAAGGCCCTTGATATCCTTTGCGAGCAACTTAAACATATTACTCCGGAATTGAAGGTTTGCAGAGTGAGCGAGGAATTCGCTGAAAAACATGTGGACCATGACCATTATGCTTCTTTTTTCGACCGAGACAATAGTGATTACGTTTACCGCTCTGCGGATCTCATCCGGCTACCCGGGAGAAAGTATCATAAAAAGAAAAACCTGCTAAATCGATTCATAAAAAATTTTGCATTCAACTATCGCCAACTTGATATGGAGCTCGTGGAGTGTTTACTTGATATGCAGGAGAAATGGTGCCAGATAAAAGAGTGTGCAGACAAACCAGACCTTCTTGCAGAGGATTACGCCATATATGAGGCCCTTACACATTTTGAGGAGCTTGATTATCAGGGAGGTGCTATTGAGATCAATTCCAGGATTGAGGCCTTTTCCCTGGGAGAGCCGCTAAACACCGATACCGCAGTAATTCATTTTGAAAAGGCAAATCCTGAAATCCCGAGCCTGTATAATGCAATTAACCAGCTCTTCTGCAGTAATGAATGGTCTAATATTAAGTACATCAATCGAGAACAGGATATCGGTATTGAGGGTCTGAGAAAGGCCAAAGAGTCTTACAATCCCCATCATATGGTGAACAAATATACCCTAAGACCTAAAACAAATGGCAGTTAGGGCGTTTTAAATATTTTAATGTCAGGAGGAAACAGACGATGCGGTGGAAACAATTCATGACGCCTGTAGAATCCATGGATACGGAGGAGGCGAAGGCATATCTGGCCAATCACAAAGAAGGGACATTCACCCTTCTGGATGTCAGACAGCCGGGGGAATACGAAAATGACCGGATCCCGGGGGCCAAGCACATTCCTCTGCCCGAACTTGCTGATCGCCTCGAGGAACTGGACCCTGAAAAGCCAATCATACCATACTGCGCCGTCGGAGGGCGCAGCCGTGCCGCCACGCAACTGTTGTCAACAAGAGGATTCAAGGAGGTATACAATCTCAAGGGGGGTATCAAAGCCTGGAAGGGCTTAAAAGCAGCGGGTCCTGCTGAGATGGGAATGGCTTTATTGAGAGGTGACGAGACATCTCAAGAGATAATTATTTTGGCATATGGCATGGAAAATGGATTGGGATTATTTTACAACAGTTTAGCTGAAAGGATGGATGATCAAGAGGTAGTTGGCGTACTTACAAAATTGGCGAAGATAGAGCAGAAACACAAACACAGACTTTTTGATCTCTATCTCACCCTTTATCCAGCCGTTACCAACAAGGACGCATTTGAAGCTGATATCGTATCCAAGGTAATGGAAGGTGGTTTTACCACCGAAGAGTTTATGGAACAAAACAAGGATTCAATGAAGACAGTGCCCGATGTGCTCAACACGGCCATGATGCTTGAGTTCCAGGCCATGGACCTCTATATGAGATATTCCGAAAAAACCAAGAACGAGAAGAGCAAGACCGTTCTCTACGATATAGCAGAAGAAGAAAAGGCCCACCTCAAGGCTCTAGGTCGTCTCATGGAACAAAGGGCCTGAGCAAAGGGCAATGTAAGGCGGGAATCAAAAAGATGTTCGAACCGGATTCAAGTTTTGGTAAAAATGTCTGTTATGAAAACACTTAAAAGTAACCCTATAGACTCGGTTTGCTTAGTTTCTCGAGGCAAAACTGAGGAAAGGAGGAAATGAAAATGAGCAAGAAAAAAAAAGAAGCATCCAATACGTTAACAACTGCCTTTGGAATTCCGGTAAGTAACGACCTGAACAGCCAAACAGCCGGCGAACGTGGGCCGGTCTTAATGCAGGACGTTCACTTACTTGAGAAGCTCGGTCATTTCGACCGCGAGCGCATCCCTGAACGCGTAGTGCATGCAAAGGGCGCTGGCGCCGGCGGCTACTTTGAAGTGACCGCTGATGTAACCCAATACACAAAGGCCAAATTCCTCTCCGAGATAGGCAAGCGAACCGAGGTCTTTGCACGCTTTTCCACCGTGGGCGGAGAGAAGGGTTCGGCCGACGCAGCTCGCGATCCTCGTGGTTTCGCCGTTAAGTTTTACACCGAGGAGGGAAACTACGACATGACGGGAAACAATACACCCGTGTTTTTCATTCGGGACCCTTTGAAATTCCCTGACTTCATTCACACCCAGAAACGGAATCCGGGAACAAACCTCAAAGACCCTAACATGTTCTGGGACTTTCTCTCGCTTACACCGGAGTCGATTCACCAGGTCACCATTCTCTTCTCCGACCGCGGCACTCCTGCAACTTTGCGCAACATGAACGGCTACTCCAGCCACACCTTTAAGTGGTACAACGACAAGGGCGACTACTTCTGGGTGCAATATCACTTCAAAACAGATCAAGGCATAAAGAACCTGACAAGAAAAGAGGCGACACGCATCTCCGGTGAGAACCCTGATCACGCCACCCAAGACCTATTTGAGGCCATCGAGAGAGGTGACCACCCGTCATGGACGCTTGAGATGCAGATCCTTACACCGGAACAGGCCGAGGATTTCCGCTGGGACATCTTTGATATCACCAAGGTCTGGCCACATGGCGAAGTCCCGCCCATCAAAATTGGAAAACTGGTGCTGAACCGCAACCCGGTCAATTATTTTGCCGAGGTAGAACAGGCCGCATTCTCTCCGGGCAACCTGGTTCCGGGCATTGCCGCCTCGCCGGATAAGATGCTCCAGGCCCGGCTTTTCTCATATCACGACACCCATATTCATCGACTTGGACCCAATTACCACCTGATTCCTGTGAACGCACCTAAATACGCGCCCGAGAAAAGCTATCAGCGTGACTCATTCATGCGTGTTGACGCCAACGGAGGAAACGGACCCAATTACTGGCCCAACAGCTTTGGGGGACCGGCGCCGGATCCTACGACTGGAGAGCCTCCATTTGAGCTGTCCGGCAAAGCTGGGCGCCATCCCTATACCCATCCTAATGATGATTTCGTGCAAGCGGGTAATCTGTATCGCAACGTCATGACCGATCAGGACCGCGAAAATCTGGTGGGAAATATTGTGGACCATCTTTCAGGCGCACAAAAGCGTATTCAGTTGCGCCAGAGTGCCGTCTTTTTCAAGGCCGACCCCGATTACGGCCGCCGCGTGGCGGAAGGTCTGGGTCTTGACATCAAAGAAGTTGAACGTCTGGCCGGGATGAGCCAGGAAGAGCGGGCCGAGTCGACTCAGAAATAAACTTTTACAAAAAAAGCTTTAATCGTTTAGCGTGGCGCCGGGACCTCCCGGCGTCACTGTAAAACAGGCCACGATTTGCCTTATCTGTGTGAAGTCTGTCACAGTGCGGATTAGCACAAAGATTAAAGGAGATGATACTCATGAAACAAAACATCGGCAAAACCGATAGGATCATCAGGGTGGTCATTGGCCTCATTGTTATAGCAGTAGGCGCCTATTTCAAGAGTTGGTGGGGAGCCATTGGGCTCTTGCCAATTATTACAGCCGCCTTAGGTTGGTGCGGGCTCTATGCCGTTTTTGGAATATCCACCCGCAGGGCAAATTATTAGCAACACCTACTCAAGAACAATGAACTTTTTTGTTTTGTTAAATCAGGTTTCTTCGCGATCGCTAAGGGGCAATGGTAACAATGACACAAGCATCGGATACGCTTAAAAGGATAATCGAATAAACCGGACAAAGCCAAATAGGGAGCATAAATAATAATGAATATGCTGTAAAAGGCGCGGGCAAACAAATCGTTGCCGGTTTTTCTTATGGCATTATTATCAGGAGCCCATATGCCATCGGCTGATGCAAAAAAAAGAAAGACTCCAAATAGTCTAATTGGCGAAAAGAGTCCGTACCTCCTCCAACATGTTTGGAACCCAGTGAACTGGTACCCCTGGGGTCAAGAGGCCTTTCAAAAAGCGAAAAAGGAGGACAAACCCATCTTCCTCTCTATCGGCTATGCCACCTGCCACTGGTGCCATGTCATGGCACACGAGTCCTTTGAGGACGAGGAAGTAGCCCGATTTTTGAACAGTCATTTTATAGCCATAAAAGTAGACCGTGAAGAGCGGCCGGATATTGATAAAATCTACATGTCCGTGTGTCAGGCTATGACAGGAAGGGGGGGATGGCCACTCTCCATATTTATGACACCCGAAGGCAAACCCTTTTTTGCGGGTACATATTTACCCAAGTCGAACCGAATGGGAATGACCGGCTTAATGGATATTCTCAATCAGATCGCCGTTATGTGGCAAAAAGACCGGGGGCGGATTCTTAAGGCGGGTGAGGAAATCACAAGCGCCATTAAGGCCCATGATTCGGAAAAATCGGGTTTGGCCGTGGGATTGGACGCCTTGAAAAAGGGGCATGAGCAGCTTGCAGGGTCCTATGATCCGAAGTGGGGTGGGTTTGGCACCGAGCCTAAATTTCCGACACCCCACCAACTCACTTTTCTACTGAGATGGCACAAGCGGAGCTCGGATCCTAATGCGCTAAAAATGGTGGAAAAGACCTTGGATGAAATGAGACGTGGCGGCGTTTTCGATCAAATCGGCTTTGGTTTCCACCGATATTCCGTGGATGAGAGATGGCTGGTACCTCACTTTGAAAAGATGCTCTACGATCAGGCCATGCTGGCAATGGCATATATAGAGGCATACCAGTTAACAGGGAAGGCCAAATTCCGCCAGGTAGCCCGCGAGATATTTACTTATGTGCTGCGCGATATGACCGATCCCGAAGGTGGATTCTATTGCGCGGAAGACGCTGACAGTGAAGGTAAGGAAGGATTGTTTTACCTATGGACTCCAAACGAGGTCAAAAAGAATCTGGGA
>CAZENC010000103.1:0-9377 GCA_964513115.1 uncultured Desulfobacteraceae bacterium
AGTTCCAGAGGTCCAGGGAGAGTTTTTGGAAAGACAGTCAAGTTCTTTCAGAATACGGCATTTAGAGGGATGCGCTTGGAATATCCTCACCAACCTGTCCTTGTTCATGAGGTCGTCAAATATCTTGTTACCCATACGGGTGGCATTTATGTAGATGGAACCGTCGGCAGCGGCGGGCACAGTGTGGCCGTCGGAAAGCGCCTGATCGGAAAGGGTCGTCTAATTTGCCTGGACCGGGACCCTGAAGCTGTAAGGCTGTCAGAAAAGCGGCTGGCCTTTTTGGGAAACAACGTTTGCGTGAAGAAGGCAAATTTTGCTGACCTTGATAATGTCCTGAAGATTCTGGAGATCAGGGAAGTCCAGGGGGTTTTGCTGGACCTTGGAATGTCATCGTTCCAGATCGAAAAGTCCGGCAGAGGGTTCAGTTTCAGCAGGAATGAACCGCTTGACATGAGAATGGACCCGGATGAGACGCTGACTGCAGGTTATATTGTTAATAACGTGTCTGCCAAGGAACTTGAAAGGATACTGAGAGATTTTGGCGAAGAAAGGAGGGCAAAGTCAATTGCCAGGGCCATTGTAAGTGAGCGCAGCAGAAAACCCATCGATACTTCATCCCAGCTGGCAGCCTTGACGAAATCGGTATTTCCTCCTCCTTCCAGTCGTTCAAAGGCTCAGCACCCTGCTACAAGAACATTTCAGGCCCTTAGAATATCAGTCAACAAAGAATTGGAAAATCTCCAGGTATTTCTAAAAAAGATACCGTTATTGATGGCAAAAGGGGGCAGATTAGTTGTTTTATCTTACCATTCACTTGAAGACAGACCAGTTAAGCAGGCCATGCTTGGCTGGGAGAAAGGGTGTACATGTCCTCCTGATTTCCCCAAATGTGTATGCGGAAAAACCCCTATTTTCAGGCGCCTGATCAAAAAAGGAGTGAAACCGAGCCAAGAGGAAATTGAGGACAATCCAAGGGCTCGCAGCGCAAGACTCAGAGCTGCGGAAAGGATATAGCCATGACAAGGCCAGAGTCCGTAACGAAAATGGTGAAGTCGAGAAATGCCAAATCCGGTGTCCGGGTCAAGAATTGCCGCGTAAAAAGACACAGATTTCATATGACACGAAGACAGGTTTTCTTGGTCATCTTCATGTTGTTTCTATTTATGGGGAGCAGTATAGGTTATGTCTGGTCAAATTTTGAAAGAACACAGATTGGTTATGACCTGAGCCAATTAAAAAAGGAGGAGATGAGACTCAGAGAGATAAACAGAAAATTGAGGTTAGATTTAGCCATTCAGAAATCAACGAAGAACCTGGAAGCAATAGCAACACAAAAACTTGGACTGAGACAACCATCTCCTGAGCAGATCATTGTCTTGCCATGAATGTCGGGAAGAAAAAGTGGATCAGATTTCGTATCTATCTGGTGGGTATTTTTTTCGTGGCTGGGCTTTTAACGATACTGGCCAGGGCCTATCAGCTTCAGATATTGGAACAGGACCGCTTGAAGGCCATTGCGCGTGGCGGTTATGTTGGGACCATAAAGCTCCCGCCGAAACGAGGGACCATATATGACAGAGAGGGCCATGAACTGGCCCTTAGTATCGAGGTAGGATCAATTTATGCACATCCAAAGCGAATTAAGAAAAAAGGTAAAGCAGCCAGGAAATTGTCCCGGGTTCTGAACGAAAGACAGGGCGACGTCCTGAAAATTTTAAACAAAAAAAGTCCCTTTGTCTGGATAAAAAGAAAAATTGCTCCGGATCAGGCCAGAAAGGTAGCGGAACTGGGTATCGATGGAGTGGGCGTTACCAACGAAACCAGGCGTTACTATCCCGGCAAAGAGATTGCGGCACATCTGGTTGGTTTTACAGGGGCTGATAATCAGGGTCTTGAAGGTATTGAGAAGAAGTATGACGGTCTTTTAAAAGGACCGCATTCTAGTCTCGTTCAGATGCGTGACGCCATGGGCCGCCCATTTGCCGTCAGCAGGCCAATGGCTTCCGGCCACGGGATGAAGGATATAATCCTCACCATTGACAAGGACATCCAGTATAAGGCTCAGGAGGCCCTCAGATCAGCAGTAAATAAGGCAAGGGCCAGGGCCGGACATTGCCTGGTTTTGGATCCGGCGACCGGTGAAATCCTTGCCATGGCAGTGGTTCCTGAATTCAATCCGAATATTTTTTCCAAGCACAAACCATATCAGTGGAGAAACCGGACTGTTACTGATTGCTTTGAGCCCGGATCCACCATGAAGGCCTTTCTTCTGGCTGCGAGCCTGGAAGAGAATGTCGTGACACCCAATACGAACTTCGATTGCGAAAACGGGAAATACAGGATCGGCAATCACGTTGTCCATGATACTCATAAACATGGTGCTATGAGTGTATCGGATATAGTTGTTCATTCGAGCAATATCGGCGCAATCAAGGTAGGCCGGAAGCTCGGTTACTCAACGTTCTGTAAATATTTAAAAAACTTCGGATTCGGCAGCAAAACGGGCATTGACTTGTTAGGTGAAAGAAACGGTTTTGTCAGGGCCGCGGATAAGGCCAGAACCATCGACAAGGCGACAATCTTTTTTGGCCAGGGCATAACTACCACATCCCTTCAGCTTGTTGTGGCAATGGGGGTAATTGCCAACGGCGGTAAGTTGATGCGGCCGTATGTGGTGAAATCTGTTGTAGATGAATCAGGACGGACTGTTGAACAAACCTATCCAAAAATGGTCAGAAGGGTCCTGTCATCGGAGACGGCGGAAAAGGTAACCAGGGTTTTGGAACATGTTGTCAGTGATAAAGGAACAGCCCCAAAGGCCGCTATCAGCGGTTTCAAGGTAGCGGGCAAAACAGGAACATCCCAAAAAGTGGATCCTAACACTAAAAGATATTCGAGGGATAAGTATGTAGCCATTTTTGTGGGATTTGTGCCTGTTGATCAACCGAGGTTAGTCATTTTGGTCGTGGTAGATGAACCAAAAGGCATTGCCTATGGTGGCATAGTATCGGCCCCTGCCTTCAGGGAGATCGGGCAGTGGTCCCTGAATCACTTGCGTGTTAATCCACAAATCAGATTGGTTGATAAGAGAGTCGATGTCCAGGAAGAAATAAAGAAAGAGCCGCAACCCGATTTGGTGAAACATAATGACCTCAGAATAAAGGTAGGACTTCTACCTGATTTCAGGGGTCTTGGGATGAGAGAGGTGATCAAGAAGGGGAGGTCTCTTGGGTTGAAGGTGCTTTTAGTGGGAACCGGATTGGCGGTTGAACAGGAGCCCGGTCCCGGTTCGCCGATTCAGGAGGTCCATACGGTGAGGGTCAGTTTCAGACCCCCGGCATAGCGAGCGGGCAGCATTCCGCGGCTGATAAACAGCTGTGGCAAGGTGGTTGTAGCGTAAAATGAAATTAGGGCGAATCTTAAAGGGAACGGCCATTCATGAATCAACGGGTGATTTTGATCTGGAGATAGCGGGGTTGGCATATGACTCTCGGGAGGTGAGGCCCGGCTATTTGTTTGTTGCAATTCGTGGAAGCACACGGGACGGACATGATTTTGTAAATGAAGCGGTCCGAAACGGGGCTGCGGCATTGGTCCTGGAATCGCCAGGACATGGAAAAGGTATAAATAAAGACGTTTCCGTGGTCCGGGTTCCTAATTCACGTGCGGCGCTTTCAAAGCTTGCAGCTGAGTTTTACGGACACCCTTACAGGAATATGACTATGGTAGGGATTACGGGAACCAACGGTAAAACCACCACGAGCTACCTGTTGGAGTCGATCCTTTTGGCTGCGGGAGCGAGGCCCGGTGTTATCGGGACTATAAATGACCGTTTGCCGGAAAAAATTTGGGAAGCACATATTACCACCCCGGAATCCCTGGAACTCATGAAGAGACTACACGATATGGCTGAAGCGGGGGTCACGCATGTTGTTATGGAGGTCTCTTCACATGCGCTCGATCAGGGAAGGGTCAAGGATTGTCCTTTTCAGGTTGCTGTTTTTACAAATATTTCCAGAGACCATCTGGATTATCACAAGTCCATAGAGGCATATTTTGAGGCAAAAAGCCGTCTTTTTTTGGGGCTCTGTGAAGGGGAGACTGGTAAATCTGCGAAGGCAGTGATTAACGTGGATGATCCAAAAGGCAGGGCTTTGGCAGAGCTCACAGATGCCCCGGTTGTGACCTACGGGCATGGAAAAGACCGTGATTTCAGTGCCGACGGGATTCGGGTGGGCAGAGAAGGCATTACCGCCAGGTTAATAACCCCTGCCGGTGAAATTGGCATAAGCTCAAGGCTTTTAGGAGGCTTTAATATCTACAATATCTTAGCTGCTTCGGCCGCGGCAATGTGCCTGGATGTTGATCCTGATGCTGTTGCATCCGGTGTTGAAAATCTAGCCGGTGTTCCGGGGCGTCTGGAATTGGTGAAAAACTCCCGTTCCCTGTCCGTTGTCGTGGATTATGCCCATACTCCCGATGCCCTGATGAAGGTATTGGAGGCTGTTAAACCGCTGGTGAAGGGCCGATTGATTACCGTTTTTGGGTGCGGCGGTGATCGCGACAAGGGCAAACGGAGAGTAATGGGTCGTGTCGCCGGAGAAACAAGCGACCTGGTCTTTATCACTTCAGACAACCCTCGGACCGAAGACCCTTCTGCCATTGCACGCCAGATCGAGGAAGGTGTGCGTGAATCGGGGTTAGAAAAGCTGGGAGAGATTTACCGAGATCCGCCGGTGAAATCCGGTTATGTCCTTGATCTGGATCGAGGCAATGCCATTTCAAGGGCTGTTGGAATAGCCGATGAAAATGATTTTGTCCTGATTGCCGGTAAAGGTCACGAAGATTACCAAATCACGGGAAAGGGAAAAAGACATTTTGATGATCGGGAAGCAGCGGCAGAGGCTATACGAGACAAAGGAACTCTGAATGCATAATTCGAAAAACAAAGGCGAAGATATATGCATTGAGGGGTATTAATTGAATGGCAGCCGTATGGGGCGAAATAACCGCAGAGGAAATCCTTGCCGCGGTAAGCGGTATCCGGATCTCAGGTAAGCACCAAACACGACTGGCGGGAATCAGTACGGATTCGAGGAGTATAAGCCCAGGCGATGTTTTTCTGGCTCTTAAAGGAGAACGATATGACGGGCATAATTTTGTTTTAAAAAGCGTGGAGCGGGGGGCAGCCGGGATCGTAGTCCAGGAAGACTATTGGAATAGGGAATCGGTAAAGGGTAAGGGAGTATTCCGGAATGTGGTCGCAATTACTGTAGCCGATACCCTAAAGGCCCTCGGAGATTTAGCCGGATGGTGGCGGAGACAGTATGACGCCCAGGTAGTTGCCATAACAGGTTCAGCCGGCAAGACTACTACCAAGGAGATGACAGCAACCATCCTGGAATTAGCTAACAGCACATTGAAGAACCAGGGAAATCTAAACAATTTGATAGGGTTGCCATTGACGCTGCTTAGATTGGAGAAAAGACATGACAAGGCTGTTCTGGAAATGGGCATGAATCGTCCTGGCGAAATTGCCCGCCTGACAGAAATTGCAAACCCCCATGTCGGAGCGATCACCAACGTTGGGAGAGCTCACCTCGAAGGATTGGGAGATCTTGAAGGAGTTGCGAGGGCCAAGGTTGAACTTGTAGAGAAGATCTCTTCAAGTGGAAAGGTAGCGTTAAACGGTGATGACGAACTCCTGTTAAAGACCGCTTCGATGTTCCGAAAGGACGTGACTACCTTCGGACTAAGGAGAGTGAATGACATAAGGGCTGGTAAAATCCAAAACCTTGGCCGAAAAGGGGTCCTGTTTGACCTTGAGTATTCGGACGGAATCTGGCCGGTAAGACTTAGGACGCCTGGCCTACAAAATGTCTCAAACGCCTTGGCAGCGGCTTCGGTTTGCCTGTGCCTTAATGAGCCCGTTGAAAATATCTTGGATGGCCTGGGCCGGTTTGAGGGAGTAGAAGGCCGGTTTATGGTGAGGTCCCTTCCGGGAGACATTATCTTGATAGATGATACCTATAATTCGAATCCTTCCTCTCTGACAGCCGCCCTTGAATCTGTAAAGGCCCTGGTTAATGAAGATATGAAAGTTATCGTTGGTCTAGGAGAGATGATGGAACTGGGAGATGAAGCAGAAAAGGCCCACAAGGAAGCCGGACGCAAGATTGCGGAATTTTCACCTGACTGCTTTTCGGCCATTGGGAAACACGCCCGCGACATGATAAAGGGAGCTGTTGAGGCAGGTATGCCTAAGAGTAGAGCGAAAGTAACGGAAAACCATGATGAAATGCTACAGATAATCATGGATGAAATGAGTGACGGATGCCTGATTTTTCTCAAGGGATCTCGCAAAATGGCCTTGGAAAAAGTGGTTGAGGGCTTAAAGTCCGCCTGCTCCGGAATGAATAGACAATTACAATAACATCGACGGACTCGTAAGGAGTCCGCCAATCCCGCACTGCGGGGGAGTGAGGGTGAGGAGATCTATTATGGATGAATCAAAGAAGGTATTGATTGTGGAAGACGAAACAGGTATCAGGATCCTCCTATCGGATTTGTTGTTAAGCAAAGGATTCGAAGTGAGCATGGCGAGAGACGGGCAGGAATCGCTTGATAAACTAGGCGATGGCAGCTTTGACCTGGTGGTCACTGATATTCATATGCCGAGGCTGGACGGGATCGAGATGCTTAAGTGGATGAAGAAAGTGGGGAGAAAGGAAAAAATTATTATTATGACAGGAGACCCTTCAGATCAAAGACTTGCTGACAATGACATGCCCCATATTGAGACACAACTTGAAAAACCGTTCAGGATAGATTCTTTTTTGGATTTGGTGGTTGAGGCAACAGCCAACAAAAAAATGATGGCCGGAATGGAAGTTCAATCCGCAGTTGGCGGATTAGCATAGGGCGGTATTAGAAATGCTTTACAAACTGATCTATTTTTTTCAAACGGATTTGTCCTGGCTGAACGTTTTCAGGTACATAACGTTCAGGACTATCCTTTCCATGCTTACCGCCCTAATGATCAGTTTCTTGTTCGGGGCCTGGACTATCAGGAAACTTCGTGCCATGCAGGTAAGACAATACATCCGTGAGGATGGGCCACCAAATCACAAGACCAAGGAAGGAACACCAACTATGGGAGGATGCCTGATTCTTCCGGCAGTCATTGTGTCCACTGTTTTCTGGGCTGATCCCGGAAATGTTTATGTGTGGACGGTGATATTCGTTGTCCTGTCGTTCGGTGGCATCGGTTTCATGGATGATTATCTGAAAATGGTCAGAAAAGACAGCCGTGGTCTCAGTCCAACTTGGAAATTTTCGCTGCAGGTCCTCATAGCCCTTATAGTGGCGGTAGTTCTTTACAATTATCCCGGGTTTGATTCGCGTTTAAACCTGCCTTTTCTAAAGAGAATCGCTCCGGATATGGGATTGGGTTACATTCCCCTTGTAGTATTCATTATCGTCGGAACCTCCAATGCGGTGAATCTGACGGATGGCCTGGACGGGCTCGCCATCGGCCCGGTTACCGTGGCTTTCGGCAGCTATCTGGTTTTTGCTTATCTGGCGGGACATTTAAAAATAGCGAATTACCTGCAGATTCCGTACGTTGCAGGATCGGGAGAAATTTCAGTGGCATGCGGTGCCGTGGCAGGTGCAGGACTCGGTTTTTTATGGTTCAACGCATATCCAGCGGAAGTATTTATGGGAGATGTGGGATCCCTCTCTCTTGGGGCTGTTTTAGGCACCGTCGCGGTGATTACGAAGCAGGAAGTGGTACTGGCACTGGTGGGAGGGTTATTCGTGTTTGAAGCACTTTCTGTAATTTTCCAAGTAGCATACTTCAAGTTAACAGGAGGGCAAAGGATTTTCCGAATGGCCCCTATTCATCATCACTTTGAGTTGAAGGGATGGCCTGAACCCAAGGTAATCGTACGGTTCTGGATAATTGCAATTATTCTGGCTCTTTTTTCCATCATTACCTTGAAGTTGAGGTAATGAAGCAGGGTCTGAGGATGAAACCTATAAACAGTATCCGGCAATTAGAACATGCAGGCCCGAAATAGTCTAAATCTCTCCGGCAAGAAAGTCCTTGTAGTAGGACTGGGGATCTCAGGACTCTGGACCGCTCGATGGCTGGTCGAGCAAGGGGCCGTTGTGAGTCTAAGTGAAATAAGGCCTGAAACCGATCTTGAGCCCGGCATACGCAGCGAGATTCAAAGACTCGGGGTCACGCTGGAGACCGGGGAGCACAAGAGAAAAACATTTCTGGATACTGAAATGATTATCTTGAGTCCGGGCGTGCCCCATGACATGGAACCGATTGGGTCCGCCATTAGAAGCGGCATTCCTGTTATAGGAGAATTGGAGTTGGCCAGTCGGATGATAGATACGCCAATGATTGGCGTAACCGGAACAAACGGCAAGTCTACTGTTACGTCCCTTTTGGGTTCGATGATTGAGAATGCTGGTTTCGAAGTCTTTGTGGGTGGGAACATTGGTACGCCTCTTATTGCATATGCAGCAGGTGAAAAAGTCGACTATGTTGTAGTGGAGGTCAGTAGCTTTCAATTGGATACTATTGAGACGTTTTCACCTTTTGTTTCCGTGGTCCTTAATATTTCGCCGGACCATCTGGACCGCTATCCGGACTATGAAACGTATGTCGAATCAAAATTGAGAATATTCAGTAATCAGGGCCCAGGACAGTATGTAATATTGAATGACGATGACAAAATCCTGTCATCTGTTGAGATATCATCCGAGGTTTCCCTTCTTCGTTTTGGGATAGAAGAAAAGAAAGGGCGGCAGGCATTTTTGGAAAACGGAGAAATTACGGTATGTCTGGAGAGAGCTGAAGCCAAACGTTTTTCTACCGAAGTTTTCAGTTTGCCGGGGATGTTCAACCTTGAAAATCTTTTGGCCGCAGCGCTCTGCGGAATGACGATCGGCATTGATTCATCTGCCATTCAAAAAACCGTAGATGAATTCAGAGGCCTCCCTAACAGGCTTGAATGCGTGGCGGAGATAGACGACGTGGTATTTTACAATGATTCTAAGGCCACCAATGTGGATGCGGCAGTCAGAGCTGTTAATAGTTTTAGGCGGCCCCTGATTTTAATTGCGGGAGGCCGCCACAAGGGTGCTGATTATAGCCCTCTTGTCAGTGCCGCCCGTGGAAGGGTGAAGAAGGCTGTTTTCTTGGGGGAGGCAAAGGATTTACTGGCTTCATCTTTTGAGGGTGTTATTCCCTTTTCTATGGCCAAGGACATGGATGAGGCTGTGTCTATCTCCTTTTCGATTGCCGAAAGCGGGGATGCCGTTTTACTGGCTCCTGCCTGCTCCAGTTTCGACATGTTTTC
>CAZENC010000104.1:0-9351 GCA_964513115.1 uncultured Desulfobacteraceae bacterium
CCTTTTCCAGCGGACTGTGCGGGGCATGATCCGTTGCAATAACGTCTATTACTCCTTCCGTTAATCCCTTTTTTATCTCCTGAACATCTTCTGGAGTTCTCAAAGGTGGCTTCACCTTTGCCCTGGTATCATACCCAATAACAGCATCATGATCCAGACTGAAATAGTGGGGGGCTGTTTCCGCGGTAACGAGGATGCCCTTTTCCTTGGCTCTTCTAATCAATTCAACTGAGCCCGCGGTACTCACGTGTGCAATGTGAACAGGACATCCGGTCAGCTTGGCAAGCGATATCTCCCTATACACTGCGACTTCTTCACTGGCTGCAGGAATTCCAGGAAGGCCGATTCGGGTCGAAACAGCTCCCTCATGCATCACGCCTTCACCTGACAGGTAAAGATCTTCCGAATGAGAGATGACCATCAGTCCGTAAAACCGAGCATATTCAAGCGCCCTTCTCATTACCTCGCTATTGACCACAGGAAATCCGTCGTCAGACACTGCAACGGCACCTGCCCGTTGGAGGTCCCCAAATTCGGTGAGCGTCTCACCTTTCTGAGCCATTGTGATAGCGGCAATCGGAAAAATTCTGGCCAGCCTCGCCCTTTTCGCCTGTTCAAGGATAAACTCGGTCACCGATCGACAGTCATTAGGAGGTATAGTATTAGGCATGCAGGCTAACGATGTAAAACCTCCTGCCACAGCCGCCATACCACCGGTCTCAATGGTCTCTTTGTACTCATGCCCGGGTTCTCTCAAATGGACATGCATATCGACAAGGCCGGGGACAATCAACTTATTGGAAGCAGAAATTACGTTTATCTGGACATCTTTGTCACTAAATGTTTCATGGGGCAAAATTTTAGAAACCCTACCCTTCTCAATGATCAGATCAACCTTCTTTACGGCCCCTTTTACAGGATCAACCATCTCTCCATCCTTAATCCACGTTCTCACTCCTTAGATCCCCCAATTAAAAGATAAAGTACCGCCATGCGAATCGCAACCCCGTTGGTTACTTGGTCAAGAATGACCGAAAACGGGCCATCTGCCACATCAGAAGTAATTTCCACCCCTCGGTTCATAGGTCCGGGATGCATCACAATTACATCGTCTTTCGCCCCTTTCATAACTTCCCTATTTAACCCGAAAAAAGACGCATATTCTCTGATGCCGGGGAACAAGGCTTTGCTTTGTCTTTCCAATTGTATCCGAAGCAACATGATCACGTCCTTCTTTTTGACCGCTTCAACAGGATCATGAATCACTCTTACTCCTAACGCCTCAACACCCACCGGGATCATGGTTGGCGGCCCGGATACAGTCACTTCAGCCCCCATCTTGGTCAGCCCAATAATATTGGATCTTGCCACACGGCTATGGGAAATATCTCCTATAATAGCAACCTTCAACCCCTTGATCTTTCCCTTTTTTTCCCTGATTGTACATAAATCAAGCAGGGCCTGGGTCGGATGCTCATTTATCCCGTCTCCGGCATTGATGATCCCTGCCTCCACCTCTTTTGCCAGAAGATGAGGAGCCCCACTTGAAGAGTGTCTTAAAACAATAAGATCCGGATTCATCGCTTGGAGATTCCGGGCGGTATCAATGAGGGTCTCACCTTTTACCATACTGCTCCCCGAAGCCGATAGGCTGACAGTGTCTGCACTAAGCCTTTTTGCTGCCATTTCGAAAGATGTCCTGGTTCTCGTGCTAGGTTCATAAAAAAAATTAACCACACTTTTACCTCTAAGTGTTGGCACCTTTTTTATGTCCCTTGTAGAAATCTCCTTGAAGGATTCGGCAGTGTCCAGGATAAACTCGATATCCTCAACCGACAATTGTTCCATGCCCAATAGGTCTTTATGATCAAATTTCCCCACCTGAAACTCCTCGCAAAAAAAAACCTCCTTGTCGGTCAACCGACAAGGAGGTTTTTTTTGTATCTCCTATATCCAACCATGGTTCGATTAAGATACCCCAAGTTAACAAATTATGCTTATTAATAGAACTAATTAATTGAAAAAGCAACCCCCAAAAACAAAAATTCTCAGATTATTGTTCTTTTACTTGTTTCATTTCTTTCCAGAAACTCAGCTGTCCCTGACATCATGCTACTCTTTATCTTTTTTTCCACTGTTGTCATCACTCGTCACATCTGAAGGTATTTTATCTTGTTTCTTTTTTGGCTTTTCCTTATCTTTTTTGTAAGTTGCCGTCTTTTTTGGTTTTTTCCCTGCGGCCTTGGTTGACTTAGGACTCTTGGCCTTTCCCTTTCTCTTCTTCTTTACCTCTTCACCTGGCAAAAGCTGTACAATTGAAACAGGTGACCCGTCTCCTTTCCGAAAGCCCTTTTTGACAATTCTCAGGTACCCCCCCTGCCTCTCAAGATACCGCTCTTTCAACTCCTCAAACAGCTTGTGGGTAATTGTCTTTTCTTCAATATAGGCAAGTGCCTGGCGTCTTGAATGAAGATCGCCTCGTTTTGCAAGGGTAATCATTTTTTCTGCCACAGGCCGTATGGCTTTTGCCTTGGTATCTGTTGTCTCTATCTGCTCGTACTTGAATAGAGAGGTCACCATATTTCTAAGCAAGGCCCTACGGTGACTTGAATTCCTTCCCAACTGCTTTCCTGAATTCCTATGCCTCATTTATCTTCGCCCTTTTCCTCTTCCTCACCTTCACCAAGTTTTTCGGCCGGGGGAAAATCTTCCAGTTTCATTCCTAATGAAAGCCCCATTTCCTCAAGTATGGATTTAATCTCATTCAGAGACTTTCTTCCGAAATTCTTGGTTTTCAACATCTCGGCTTCTGTCTTTTGAACCAGTTCTCCGATCAGTGTAATATTAGCGTTCTTCAAACAATTTGCAGAACGTACGGATAGTTCAAGCTCTGAAACAGGTCTGAAAAGGTTTTCATTCAGCTTTTCTTCCTTTTCCTCTTCTTCCTCTTCAACAGGTTCAGGTTCTTCATCAAAATTGATAAACGGATTCATCTGTTCTTTAAGAATTTTGGCTGCGTATGCCACTGCATCCTCAGGAATAACAGTGCCGTCGGTCCATACCTCCAGAGTCAGTTTGTCATAATCGGTTATCTGTCCAACCCTGGCGTTTGTCACAACATGGTTGATTTTTTGAATCGGTGAAAAAATTGCATCCATGGGAATGGCACCTATGGGCTGATCCTTCGGTTTGTTCTTTTCGGCTGGGACATATCCTTTCCCTGTTCGTACGACCATCTCCATATTGAGTTTGGCTTCTTTATTCATAGTGGCGATGTGTTGATCGGGATTCAGGATCTCAACCAGTCCATGAGTCTCAATATCACCTGCCTTAACTTCTCCCTTTCCTTCTGCGGCAAGGTGAATTAAAGCCTCTTCATCGTCAATAATTTTCAGGTTGATCTCCTTTAGATTCAATATTATATCGGTCACATCCTCAAGTATGCCAGGAATAGTGGAGAATTCATGAAGCACGCCATCAAATTTAACAGAAACAATTGCCGCTCCCTGAAGGGATGAAAGCAATATACGCCTCAAAGCATTACCGATCGTGATCCCAAACCCTCTTTCAAGCGGCTCGCAAACAAATTTTCCATAATAATTTGAATAGCTATCCTGATCGATCTGAATCCGTTTGGGCTTAATCAATTCCCGCCAGTTCTTGCTCCTTAAATCTACCAAGAAAGCCTCCTCTTTTAATTGTATATTTGTGCTTTTAAATACCTGGCTTTAAATAGCCAATAGCCAAATATTTCCCTTAATCTATTTTGAATACAACTCAATTATGAGCTGTTCTTGAATGGGCATTGTGAGTTCTTCACGGTTAGGAAGTGATTCCAATACTCCCTTGAACTTGTCCTTCTCAATTTGAATCCAGTTCGGAATTCCTCTTCTAACAACAGTCTCCATGGCTTCCAAAATCTGCGGTATCTTTCGACTCTTCTCTTTCACCTCAACAACGTCTCCAGGCTTCACCTGGTAGGAGGGTATATTTACCTCCCTGCCGTTCACTGAGAAGTGATTGTGCATAACCATTTGCCTCGCCTGATTTCGAGAAGAGGAAAAACCCATCCTGTAGACGATATTGTCGAGACGGGATTCAAGCAAAATCAGCAGGTTTGTGCCCGTAATACCTTTCTGCCTTTCAGCCCGGAAGTAATATCCCCTGAACTGCTTTTCCAGAAGGCCATATATCCTTTTGACCTTCTGCTTCTCCCGGAGTTGAACCCTATAATCTGAATACTTGCCTGCACGCCTCTGGCCATGTTGTCCAGGTGCATATGGTCTTCTCTCAAAAGCGCATTTGTCACCGTAACAACGGTCACCTTTCAAAAACAGTTTCAGGTTTTCCCGCCGGCATAACCTGCAAGAAGAACCTATATTTCTGGCCAAAATAGCCCTCCTTAATTGTCAATTATTTCCGTGCCTGATCCTAACTGTTTTTACTTCGTTCTTGTTTCTCAATATTGGGACTTCCCAATTCAAAAAATCCTATACCCTTCTTCTTTTTGGAGATCGACACCCATTGTGGGGTATAGGTGTGACATCTCTGATAACACTGACAGTAAAACCTTCCACCTGAAGAGCACGCAGGGCTGCTTCCCTGCCAACGCCCGGCCCCTTGACTCTTACCTCAGCCAATTTCATACCCTGCTCCATTGCCTGTGTGACAGCATCTCGAGTAGTAATTTGTGCAGCAAAAGGAGTACTCTTACGAGACCCCTTAAACCCGGCTCTGCCGGCAGTTGACTGGGCAATGACATTTCCTGCCGGGTCAGTAACAGTCACGATAGTATTATTGAAGGTGGATTGTATATGCACAATTCCGCTGGGGACATTTTTCTTTTCCCTTTTGGTCTTGCCTCTCTTTCTTGCAGTTTTTGCCATTCTCTCTCCCTCTGACTTCTACTTCTTCTTTTTCCCCATAATAGCCCTGCGAGGGCCTTTCCTTGTCCTAGCATTAGTACTCGTTCGCTGACCTCTGACAGGCAAACCTTTTCTATGCCTGAGGCCGCGATAAGCGCCCAAATCCATTAACCTTTTTATGTTCATGGATACGTTGCGTCTGAGATCGCCCTCAACCGTGTACTTCTCGTCAATGATTTTCCGGATCCCGGTAATTTGCTCTCCGGTGATATCATCCGATTTGGTATTCCAGTCAATCCCAGCTTCAGTAAGGATTTTCTGAGAAGAAGCCCTGCCTATACCATAAATATAAGTCAAAGCAATCTCTATCCTTTTTCCCCTCGGTAAATCAACACCCGCAATTCTTGCCAATCTTAAACTCCTCTTTACTTAATGGCCGAGTAAAATATTAGTTAATCGCTCATTGCTCAAAGGTTACAGCGAAATGGAATAGTTCTTTGAGGTTATAAACTCTCCTTATCCTTGTCTTTGCTTATGGCGAGGGTTATCGCAGATTACGCGTACGACTCCTTTTCGCTTAATGATTTTACACTTATTACATATCCTTTTTATAGACGGCCTAACTTTCATTACAAAAAACCTCCACTCAACCCCGCTCTAATGTTTATTGCCCCCGATAAATTATACGCCCTCTGTTTAGATCATAAGAAGATAATTCCACTACCACCTTGTCTCCAGGGAGAATTTTAATAAAGCTTTTCCTCATCCTTCCGGAAATATGACCCAAAACCCTGTGGCCATTTTGTAGTTCCACTCTAAACATGGCATTGGGCAAAGTCTCAATCACAATCCCTTCGACTTCAATTGACTCTTCCTTAGCCATCTAGTTTTCCCAAATGATTATTGATCGCCTGGAACACTTCAGTTATTTGACTTTGCCAAAGCCCTTTTTCATAAACCCTTCATAGTGCCGCGTCAGCATGTGCGACTCAATCTGGTTGGTGGTATCCATGGCTACCCCGACAACAATCAGTAGGGCAGTCCCGCCAAAGTAAAAAGGTACATTTAATTGATAAATCAAAATATTAGGCAAAATACAGATTACAGACACATAAATGGCGCCTACAAAGGTTATCCTTGTTAAAACCCGGTCAATATATTCGGCCGTGTTTTTGCCCGGCCTGATACCAGGAACAAATCCGCCAGACTTTTTCATATTGTCGGCCACGTCAACCGGATTGAAATGCACAGCAGTATAAAAATAGCAGAAAAAGAAGATAAAACCAACGTAGATCAAACTATAAACAACATGCCCGGGGTGTAGAAAACTCACAGCGTATTGGAGCCACGGGAATTTCTCCGTGCTCAAAAAATTGGCTATGGTTGCAGGAAACATAATAATGGAGGAAGCAAAAATCGGTGGAATCACACCGGCCGTATTGACTTTCAACGGCAGATGTGTGCTCTGGCCACCGTACATTCTGCGACCAACAATCCTTTTCGCGTACTGGACAGGTATCCTCCTTTGCCCGCGTTCAACAAAAACAATAATACCTATCACAGCAATCATGAGAGCAAGAATCAACACCATAAAAAAGGCCGTAACTTCCCCGGTCCCCATCAACCTAAAGGTATTAGCCACGGCCACGGGAAACCTCGCCACAATACCCGCAAAAATGATGAGTGAAATTCCATTACCGATTCCTCTTTCGGTGATCTGTTCCCCCAACCACATTAAAAAAGAAGTCCCCGCGGCTAGTGTTATCACCGTAAGCAGCCTAAAGCCCCAACCTCCGGCAGGGACAATCATGGCCCCACCAGGACTGGTCATATTTTCAAGACCAACCGCAATGCCGAAACCCTGTATAATACTCAAAAGGACCGTGCCGTAACGGGTATATTGAGTAATCTTTTTTCTCCCCTGCTCACCTTCCTTTTTCAATTTTTCAAGATGTGGTATAACTACAGTCAACAGTTCCAGAATAATGGACGCACTAATATAGGGCATAATACCTAGAGCCATTACTGACATCTGGCTCAGGGCACCGCCCGAAAACATGTCAAATAAACCAAAAAGAGTCCCTTGCCTTGCACTAAAAAAGGCGGCCAGCGCACTACCGTCTATGCCAGGAGTCGGTATGTGACACCCTATCCTATAAACGGTAAGCATAAAGAGGGTAAAAATAATCCTCTTTTTCAATTCAGGTATTTTTGGGATATTTTGAAAACCGCCAATCACTTCAGGTTACTCCTTTAAACTTCCAATGAACGTCCTTGACATCTATTATAAAATAACCTCAACCTTGCCGCCCGAGGCCTCTATCTTCTCCTTGGCTGTCTTGCTCACCTTATGGACTTGAATAACCAAAGGATGAGAAATCTCACCATTGCCCAAAAGCTTGATACCGTCCCTCTCCTTTTTAACGAGCCCGGCTTTCCTCAAAGACTCAGAATCAACACTTGAGTTGGGCGCAAATCTACTAAGATCCTCAATATTAATGATACTATAGTGTTTTCTGAAAATATTATTAAAACCGCGTTTCGGAAGCCGTCTCTGCAAAGGCATCTGCCCTCCCTCGAAGCCGGGGCGCGGCCCCCCGCCAGAACGAGACTTCTGACCTTTATGGCCACGACAGGATGTCTTTCCATGTCCGGAACCAGGACCACGTCCTACCCTCTTCCTTTTTTTTCTCGAACCCTCAGCAGGTGAAAGCTCATGAATTCTCATTACTTTTTCCCATACTTTCTCAGCCAACCTTAACAAGGAACGAAACCCTATCTATCATTCCCCTTATGGCCTTTGTGTTGTTCAATTCGACAGTTTTATTTAGTTTTGTAAGACCTAAACCCCTCAAAGTTTCACGGATTTTCTTATTTTTGTTAATCCCACTTTTGACGAGCGTAACTTTGATTTTATCAGCCATACCTAAAACTCTCTCACTAATTCATCAAGCTTCTTCCCTCTTCGGCGAGCAATCTCTTCCGGACTGCGAATTGAACGCAGTCCTCCTATTGTGGCTTTCACCAAATTGTGAGGGTTGTGGGAACCGAGGCATTTTGTAAGTATATTCTGAACGCCTGCTGCCTCCAAAACTGCACGAACAGCACCCCCGGCAATCAAACCGGTACCGGGTCCTGCCGGCTTTAATAGTACGCGACCAGCGCCCGATTGTCCGATTACCTCATGAGCAATAGTTGTATCATTCAGGGATATTTCCTTCATATCTCTCTTGGCCTTTTCAATCCCTTTCCTTATAGCCTCAGGAACTTCATTGGCCTTTCCCAGCCCACAACCGACAGTTCCCTTTCCATCTCCAACAATAACAATTGCGCTAAAACTAAACCGTCGGCCACCTTTTACGACTTTCGCTACCCTGTTGATATGAACCACTTTTTCGATTAACTGATCTTCATTCTCTTCCTTGAACAATAGGTGTCTCCCCGTATTTTTGCCCGCCTTCGGCGGACTAGTTTCGGAACAGGGCTTCTTTTACACTTCCTGCCTTAAAACTCTAGACCAGTTTCCCGTGCCGCTTCAGATAAGGCTTTTACGCGGCCATGGTATAGAAATCCGTTCCGGTCAAAAACAACCTTTTTGATCCCTTTCGCCAGGGCCGACTTAGCAATGGCAGTTCCAACCAAAGCCGCCCCCTTTTTATTACCACAGTCTATTCCATTCTTCAGGCCAAGGTCCTTCGACAAGGAAGACGCCGCCAGCAATGTTCTTCCTGCAGAATCGTCCACGATCTGAACGTATATATGCTTCGAACTCCTGAAAACGCATAAGCGGGGCTTCTCAGGTGTGCCACGGATTTTCTTTCGCACCCTTTTCTTTCGCTTCAACCTTGCCTCGGCTCTAATAATAGTACCCATTAAAAAACTCCCTAATCAGTCTGATCTCTATTCTCTTGCATTCAGAAAGTTTCGGTCGCGCTTGACACAAATTTACCTTAAGCAGTAGCCCCCGCTTTGCCTGCCTTTCTCCGAATAATCTCGTCGGCATATTTTATCCCTTTGCCCTTATATGGCTCCGGTTTCTTGAGTGCTCTTATTTTTGCGGCTGTGCGACCCACAAGCTCCTTGTCAATTCCACTCAATGTAATCTTAGTCTTCTCTATCTTTGCATCTATACCGTCAGGCAACTCAAAGTGAACAGGGCTTGAATATCCTAGATTAAAAACGGCTGTTCTCCCTTTCATTTCAGCCCTATATCCGACGCCCACAATCTCAAGGACATTTTCGAACCCTTTGGTAACGCCGGTCACCATATTGGCAACCAAGATCCTAAAGAGTCCATGAAGAGATTTCGATTCTACTGTTTCATCAGCCACTGAAACAGAAACCTTATCTCTATTCACATCCAAGTGAACCTTGGGATGAATTTTTCTCTTTAATTGGCCCTTTGGTCCTTTTACCATAAGAATGTCGCCTTCTGATTTGACCTCAACATCCTTTGGTATCAAAATAGGTTTTTTGCCGACACGTG
>CAZENC010000105.1:0-9299 GCA_964513115.1 uncultured Desulfobacteraceae bacterium
GAGGAATCCACGTCATGGGATTTGCCGTCGAAAAAACGGACTTTCAGATCAACAACGGGATATCCAGCGAGTATTCCGCTCTGGAGGGCCTCGTGCAGACCTTTTTCCACAGCGGGTACAAAATTTCGCGGAACATTCATGCCGGTCAAATCTTCATCAAACTCAAATCCCGAGTCCTTTTCCAATGGAGACACATCAAAATGCACCTCGGCAAATTGTCCCCTACCGCCTGATTGTTTTTTGTGGCGGTAAATGATTTTTTGAACCGGTTTTTTAATGGTTTCCCTGTAAGGTACTTTAACAGGATTTAGGTTGACGTCTACGCCGAATTTTCGATTCAGTTTTTCACATGTTGCCTCCAGATGTATCTGCCCGGTTCCGGACAGGATTATTTCTGATGTGGTCTGATCCCTCTCTAATCTGAGGGTAGGGTCCTCTTCAAGGAGTCTGGCTAATGATGAAAAGACCTTGTCTTCACTTCCCTTTACTTTTGCCTCAACCGCATAGGATATAACTGACTGCAGCGGATCAGCAGGTTTATAAACAATGGCGTCATTAGCCGCACACAGCGTATCTCCGGTAGATGTTTCTTTAAGTTTGGCTATTGCAACAATGTCTCCGGGTCCGGCAATTTCTAATGGCTTTTGTTTTTTGCCTTCCATGACAAATAGCTGCCCGAACTTTTCCTTGGCGTCCTTGTTGACATTGTAAAGGGTCGAATCCGGTTGAATCGTGCCGGAAAAGACCCTTAGAAGGGAAAGTTTTCCTGCAAAAGGGTCAGCAACGGTTTTAAAGACAAGGGCAGAAAAAGGCCCATCGTCTGTAGGAAGTCTTTTAATTTGTTCCTCACTCCCGGGCTTGGTTCCTTCCTTGGCTTGCCTTTCAAGAGGCGAGGGGAGTCCTTCAACAATCAGATTCATCAAGTGAGGGACACCCACATTCAAAACAGCCGAACCACAAACCACAGGAATGACTATTCGCGACTTAATTCCCAGCATAAGGGTTTCAGTTATTTCTTGATCGGAAAGCGATTCCCCTTCCAGGTATTTTTCCATAAGGTCATCGTTGGCTTCGACTATGTTTTCGATCATTTTTTCGCGCCATTCTGCGACGAGGTCATTCATATCTTCAGGTATGTCGGCACTCTCAAATTTTCCGCTTCCATCCTTGCTGTACAGGTAGGCCCTCATCTTGATCAGATCAACCAGGCCTGAAAATTTGTCCTCTTTGCCTATTGGGAGAAAGACAGGCGTGACCTTTATTTCAAAGGTATCCGAGATCTCTTCTACGATCTTGAAGAAATCAGATCTTTCTCTATCAAGCTTGTTAACGAAAACTATTCTCGGGAGTTGTTCTTTATCGGCAAAGGCCCAGACCTTTTCCGTGCCGACCTTTACGCCGGCTGCCGCATCGATGAGCACAACTGCGCTATCAGAAGCCTGAAGTGAGAGCCTGGTGTCTGAAAGAAAATTATCATCACCTGGAGTGTCAATAATGTTTATTATTTGCTTTTTCCAGCTGCAATGGTGAAAAGAAGTGCTAATGGTAATTTTCCTTTTGGTTTCCTCCGGTTCGAAGTCCAGATTAGATGTGCCGTCGTCCACATTGCCGAGTCGGGTTGTGGCTTTACCATTAAAAAGAATGGCCTCGGCAAGCGAAGTCTTACCCGCCCCTACGTGAGAGATGAGGCCTACGTTTCTCAGTTGTTCAGCTTTTTTTTCCATATCCAAACCCTTTCATAATAGATTTCATATCCCCATATGAGATGCTTCTGAGGCTATCAGTAACACTTTTTATCCCATGCCCTGACTGATTCCGGATGGATCATAAGGAATGGATTAAGTACTTGGTAAAAAGAGTGGAAAGGCCAAAGTGAGCATATTTGCTTTACATTCTTTGTTTAAGAAATCGGACCGGCAAGCTGTCAGGTATGTTTACTGATTTGCGTAATCAGTCACGAATTTCCTGCCGATACGAAGGTTGGAAAGAACATGAATTTATGTCTATAAACCTACATCATCATTAAAATTAAAGTCAAGCTCAGAATATGCAAAGGAATTTTTTAATTGCCAATAAGATTAAAAATGGTAAACTTAATGTTTTTTTAAATATCTAATTAATGGAAGTCAGATAATAAAGAAGTAGAGGCGGTCTTGCTTTGTTCATTTCCGATCAAATAGGGGTATTTATCTCATACCTAAGGGACCAAAAGGGATACTCAAAGCATACTCTAAGAAATTACCTTATTGATTTAACACAGTTTTCGGAATTCCTTGTCAAAAGGGAGGCACTTCCGCAGGATGATCAGAAATTAGACCTGGACATGGACGCGATTGATGCTCTGGTAATTAGAGAATATCTGGGGAGCCTTTTCGGGCGTTTTGAACGCTCGACCATTGCGCGTAAGCTTTCCGCTATTCGATCTTTCTTCCTTTTCCTGGAGAAGAGAGGCATCATAAGGGCAAATCCGGCAGGTGATGTTGCCACCCCTAAGCTCGAAAAGTATATCCCTGTATATCTTCCGGTGGATGACGTTTTCAGGCTTCTTGAAAGGCCGGACCGGAAAAAGCCTCTTGGGCTTAGGGACCTGGCTATTCTGGAAGTTCTTTATTCATGTGGCATAAGAGTAAGTGAACTTGAGGCCTTGGACATATCCAGTGTTGATTTTGAGGGACGACTGGTCACGGTTATTGGCAAGGGCAACAGAGAAAGGATTGTGCCCATCGGCAGGATAGCCTTGAAAGCGGTCAGAGACTATCTGGAAGCGACTCGATACTTGAGAAAGGGAAATGGCTATGATTCCCGGCAGGCACCCCTTTTTATCAACTTCAGGGGGGGGCGTCTTTCGGGGCGGAGTGTTGCGAGAATAATCAAAAGGTATGCCACGGAAAGTGGGTTGAATCCTGAAATAAGCCCCCATTCTATGCGGCATACGTTTGCAACGCACTTGCTGGACGGGGGTGCAGATCTTCGTTCGGTTCAGGAACTTCTTGGCCATGCGAGCCTTTCATCAACGCAGAAGTACACTCACGTGAGCCTTGACAGGCTGATGGAGGTCTATGATAAGGCCCATCCAAGGAGCAAGCTGAAATGAGTTGAATGAGTTCGGAAATGCGGGTTTGGGATTTAAGAGACTGATCAAAAATGATATACAAAGGATATCCACCAAATGAATCGAAATACTGTTATGCCTGTGAGGGCAACGACTATCCTTGCCGTGAAGAAAGACGGTAAGGCTGTTATGGCAGGAGATGGACAGGTAAGCCTTGGGGAGACGATTATGAAGCACAAGGCCACAAAAGTCCGTTATATGTACCAGGACAAGGTCCTGGTCGGGTTTGCCGGTGCGGCTGCGGATGCCTTTAATCTGTTTGAGAGGCTGGAAGGGAAGCTGGAAGCCTACAATGGAAATCTCACAAGGGCCGCTGTTGAGCTGGCCAAAGACTGGCGAACCGACAAGATCCTCAGAAGGCTGGAGGCATTACTCTTGGCTATGGATAAGGAGCATATTTTTATAATTTCCGGTACAGGTGATGTAATAGAACCGGATGAATCCGTGGCTGCTATCGGATCGGGCGGCCCTTTTGCCCTTGCTGCCGCACGTGCTCTGGTGGAACATTCCGATCTGGATGCCGTCACGATCACACGGGAGGCAATGAAAATTGCCGCCTCTATCTGTGTCTATACAAATGATAAGGTGGTTGTCCAGGAACTTGGCACAAAAGAATGAATTGTTTAATAGTTCAGGACTTTTCGCATTTTGACAAGATCGGGCAGGATTTTTGGGGAAGAGATAGCTATGGAGAATAAGAAGAAGGAAAACAATTATTTTATGCATGTCTTAAAACCGAGAGAGATTGTTTCGGAGCTTGACAAGTATATTATCGGTCAGGACGCGGCAAAGCGTTCAGTTGCCATTGCACTTCGAAACAGGTGGCGCCGTCAGCAGGTACCCCCGGAGCTCAAGGATGAGATTGCCCCGAAAAACATTATCATGATTGGTGCCACGGGCGTAGGCAAGACAGAGATTGCCAGGCGCCTGGCCCGTCTTGCAGACTCACCTTTCCTCAAGGTGGAAGCCACAAAGTTCACAGAGGTGGGTTATGTAGGGCGTGACGTGGAATCAATGATCAGGGACCTCACGGAACTGGCCGTAAACATGGCCAAAAAAAAGGAGCAGCAGAATGTAAAGTCCAAGGCCCTGGAGGTGGCCGAGGAAAGACTGCTTGACATACTTCTGCCAAAAAAGAGAGAGGAAATCCGTGAAGAGGAAGTGGAGAAGGAAAAGATCCTGGAAGTCGTAAAGGTAGAAAAATCGGAAGGCATCTCCACCAGGGAGAAATTGCGACGTATGCTTAGAAATGGTAAGCTGGATGAACGTTACGTGGAATTGGAGGTTACCAGCAGTAATGTTCCGATGGTGGAAATTTTTTCCGGTGCAGGTTTTGAGGAGATGGAATTCAACGTAAAGGAAGTCTTCGGTAATATCTTTCCGGCTAAGAAAAAAAAGAGGAGAGTAAAGATCCCTGAGGCCATGGAGATTATCTTTGAAGAGGAATCACAAAAGCTTGTTGATATGGACAAGGTTGTCGAACAGGCGGTTCGGCTGACAGAGCAAAACGGTATTATATTTTTGGACGAACTGGATAAGATAGGGGGTTCGGAGTCTTCTCACGGCCCCGATGTATCCCGGGAGGGTGTCCAGAGGGATCTCCTTCCGATTGTAGAAGGTTCAACGGTTATTACAAAATACGGTATGGTAAAGACGGACCACGTCCTGTTTATAGCGGCTGGTGCCTTCAATGTGAGCAAGCCTTCTGACCTTTTACCGGAGCTCCAGGGAAGATTTCCGATACGGGTTGAGCTGGATTCCCTTTCCATGGAGGATTTTGTACGCATTTTAAAGGAGCCCAAGAATGCGTTGATAACCCAATATGAGGCATTGCTATCCACTGAAGGGATTGATTTGGTTTTTGAGGAGCCCGCTATAAGGGAGATTGCCAGCATTGCCAGCAAGGTAAATGAGCGTACGGAAAATATAGGGGCACGTCGTCTTCACACCGTTATGGAAAAATTGCTGGATGAGATATCCTTTGATGCGCCGGATATGGAGGCTAAAACAGTAACCATCTCCAGGGAATATGTTGCGGAAAAATTAGAAGAAATATTGGAAGACGAAAATTTGAGCAGGTACATCTTATGATTAGCCATACCGACAGGGCCAAGGTTCTCATTGAGGCCCTTCCATACATACAGAAATTTAATGGATCCACCATGGTTGTGAAGTATGGTGGTAGTGCCATGGTAGACGAGCAGCTAAAGCAGGATTTTGCCTTGGATATTATTTTGATGAAATATGTCGGAATGAACCCTATAGTGGTGCATGGCGGAGGTCCACAGATCGGTGATTTTTTGAAGAAGCTATCTATAGAGCCGGAATTTGTAGATGGGATGCGAGTCACCGACAAACAGACCATGGATGTGGTGGAAATGGTTCTGGGAGGGAAGGTCAACAAGGAGATTGTAAACCTTATCAACCATAATGGTGGGAAAGCTGTCGGGTTGTCTGGTAAAGACGGCGGCCTAATTACCGCCCGGAAAATGAAATATTTTAAAAAACAGGCGGATGACAGGCCGTCAGAGATAATTGATATGGGCATGGTAGGCGAAATTATTGCCGTGGACAACCAAATCCTGCTGAGTCTCATAGAAAACGGATTCACTCCGGTTATTGCTCCGGTGGGTGCGGGCAAGGATGGGGAAACCTACAATATTAATGCAGATCTGGTGGCTGGACACATCGCTGCTTCTCTTAAGGCCAGAAAATTGATTCTGATTACAGATACAGAAGGAGTGCTTGATAAAGAATCCAAGCTTATCTCAACCATCAGGATGAAGGAATCAAGCGGGTTGATCGGCGACGGAACCATTAAAGGGGGAATGATACCAAAAATAAACTGCTGTCTCGAAGCCCTCAAGGGTGGTGTCAAAAAGGCGCATATAATTGATGGCCGGAAAGACCATGCCATATTGCTTGAGATTTTTTCAAAAACAGGCGTGGGTACGGAGATAGTGCATGGGAAGTGAGCGGAAGTCATAAAAGCAATAGGCCCATCAGGGATGACTTCAGGATTATCTCCAAAAGACTTTTGGATTTCACAAGGATTCAAAGGGCCAAGTGAAGTGCTTAACAACTATAAGGTTCATTACGAGAATTTGTGGGTTATGAGGTCTTTTCTGAGTGACTGTCGGAAGGCCGCCGTCGGTTTCACGACTTATTAGTGGGGGAACCCGCAGCCCCGAGCTTTGCGAGGGGAATGCGGAGGGGGCAAGAATCCCCCGCAGATAAGTCGTAGAAAAGACCAGGCCGGGAGGCCCGGAATCGAAGAAAAGATTTCATAACCCGTGAACCTTCGAATCATGAAACCCTTGCCTGCTGCAGGCGGGCTTTCTCCCAAATGATTGGGAAAATGATCTTCTATAATATATAATAATATAAGGATATTGGATGATGAATGATCAGAGTGAGTCCACCATAAATATGGCTGACAAATACATGTTTCAGACATACGGTCGTTTTCCCATTTGTCTGGTAAAGGGTGAAGGATGCCGGGTATGGGATGAGGAAGGGAAAGAGTATCTCGATTTTGTGGCGGGTATTGCAGTGTGTGCCCTGGGGCACAGTGCACCGCTTGTGACGCGGGTGCTCGAAGAACAGTCCAGAAAGCTGGTCCATGTTTCTAACCTCTATTATACCAAGCCCCAGACAGAACTGGCAAAACTCCTGGTAGAGCATTCCTTTGCCGACAGGGTGTTTTTCTGCAACAGCGGTGCAGAGGCGAATGAGGCGGCTATCAAGCTGGCTCGTCGTTATTCAAAGGAAAAGTTCGGCGCACAGAGGCACGTCATCGTATCCATGAACAATTCATTCCACGGTCGCACGATGGCCACCCTTTCAGCCACAGGTCAGGGAAAGATCCGGGCCGGATATGACCCGTTGTTGGAGGGATTTAAATTTGCCGAATTTAATGATTTTGACAGTCTTAAGGAAAATTTAGATGATTCGGTGTGTGCAGTGATCCTTGAACCGATTCAGGGAGAAGGGGGAGTCGTGTGTCCTGATCCCGGTTATCTTAAAAAAGTCAGAGAGTTATGCAAGGATAGAGGCGTTATACTGATTTTTGACGAAGTGCAGGTTGGTATGGGCCGGACCGGAAGGTTTTTTGCCCACGAGCATTATGGGGTTATACCGGATATTTTGACCATGGCAAAGGCCCTTGGTAACGGTTTGCCCGTAGGAGCCATGCTTTCGACAGAGGAGTTGAGCCAGGCGTTCGGTCCTGGAAGCCATGCAACCACTTTTGGCGGGACGCCGTTGGTAACCGCCGTATCCAGGGCCGTGGTCAAGAGTGTTCTGGAAGATGGATGGATAGACCACTGCAAGGCGGTGGGGGATTATTTCAGAGAAAAATTGCAGCAGCTTGCGCAGAAATATGGCATTATTAAAGAGGTCAGGGGACTGGGACTTATTATCGGCGTAGAACTGGACAGGCCCGGTGCCCCGGTAGTGAAGGCCTGTTTAAAAGACGGGTTCCTGATTAACTGCGCTCAGGAAAAGGTGCTCCGTTTTGTTCCACCTCTCATTGTCAGCGAGGGGGAGATTGATTTGTTAATAGAGTCTCTTGACAGGGCATTCAGTGAGTTAGGGAACTCGGAACAGGAATGATACATGAAAAAGGATCTTTTAACCTTAAGGGATCTGGATAGAGATGAAGTGCTCGGTCTTATAGCCAGGGCCCTGGAAATCAAGAAAATTGGCGGAAGAACTGAAAGGCCACTTAGAGGCTACAGCCTGGGGCTGTTGTTCGACAAGTCCTCTACGCGGACACGTGTTTCTTTTGAGGCTGCCATGGGCCGACTTGGGGGTCAGACCATATTTTTAAGCAGGAAAGACACCCAGATGTCGAGGGACGAACCGGTCAAAGACACCGCCCGGGTGCTGTCCCGGTACCTGGATGTTTTAGTCATAAGGACCTATTCTCAGACATTGATTGAGGAGATGGCACGCTGGGCCGAAATACCGGTTATTAACGCCCTGACAGACCTGTATCATCCCTGTCAGGTCTTGAGCGACCTGGTTACTGTTAAGGAAAAGACGGGGACTCTGGATAATCTGAAAGTTGCATGGATAGGAGATGGAAACAACGTCGCCAATTCATGGATTAATGCGGCCCGGATTTTGGGCTTTGATCTGTACCTCGCCTGTCCGCCGGGCTATCATCCCAAGCCGGAGGTTTTGGAAGGTTCGGCCGGAAATATCAGGGTGCTTGAAGATCCTGCCGAGGCTGCTCGTGATGCACACGTTATTAATACGGACGTCTGGGCCAGCATGGGTCAGGATGAAGAAAAAAAACAGCGTCTTTTGGATTTCCAGGGGTTTCAGGTGAAGGAATCGATCGTAGGCCTTGCAAGGCCCGATGTCCTTGTCATGCATTGCCTCCCGGCTCACCGCGGAGAAGAGATAACAGCCGATGTCCTTGAGGGGCCACATTCAGTGGTTTTTGACCAGGCTGAAAACAAGATGCATTTACATCAGGCACTTCTGGAAAAGTTGCTGGTGGGGGAATGATCGTCCGAAGGCTTTTCTGAGACGGCGCATGGCCGACGGCTGGATAATAGAATAACTGAATCTTGATCACACAGAGCTCACAGAGAATATACAGAGAAGAAAAAAACAACACATATTTATCACGCAGAGGGCACAGAGGACACAGAGAAAGACTTATTTATTTCAAAAAACCAAAAGCAAACTTTGTGAACTTTGCGGGCTCGAGCGACCCTGAGCGAAGTCGAAGGGGAGTGGGCGTGAAAAAAAATATCTCACACCCGCCACACTGACGGCGGGCAAGCAGAGACCACGGAGTACGCCCCGGTTAAATGATCCTGCGGAATTTAACGGGGCAAGCAGCCGCCTACGCCAAAAGGCTACGGCGAGCCAAGGAGGACGCAGAGAAAAACATATTTATTTCAAACAAACAAAAAAACCCTTTGTGACCTCTGCGAGCTCGAGTGAGCGAAGCGAACGGGCGTGATAAAAAACAAGTATCACGCAGAAAAGGCTCGGCACGGAACTCTTCTTAAGGCCGCATCTATATTGAGGTGTAAGGCGTAAGGCACAAGGCTCAAGGTGTGGAAGGCGTACTTTCGAAGAGTCCCATGCCCCGCCTGCCAGACGGCGGGCAAGCTTCGCCTTAAGCCTTTAATTATATAGAAAAAGCAGAGACATGGGGGTCTGTTTT
>CAZENC010000106.1:0-9272 GCA_964513115.1 uncultured Desulfobacteraceae bacterium
AGGGGTGCGCAGTTCGTGTGACACGGAAGATAGAAAACCGGACTTCATCTGGTCCAGCTCCTTCAAACGTCTGTTTGCTTCTTCTAATTCAACCGTTTTTTTAAAAAGATCCTTTGTCCGGGCTTCCACTTTTTGCTCAAGGTTATGTCTTAATTCGATGCTCTCTTTGACGGACACATTGAAATTTTCAGCGAATTCGATAAGTTCTTTTTCATTATTGCCAAGGTGTAATAATTCGCCTCCCCCACGGCTTAATTCCCGGGTTGTAACCAGGATTTTTCCGAAAGCGCTGTTGATTGATTGAAAGTATAATGAAGTTAATACGATTACTGTCATGAAAGTCGTTGCCAGAAATCCTACAGTGGCTATTAGGGAGGCATTACAAAAGACCAGAAAGTATATAAGCATCGCCATGCTGAAAAAGACGATTGTGATAATGAATATGATTTTTTTCCGAATGCTGATTCCATATATGTTCGGCTTCTGTATATTTCGTCGGCTTATTATCTTTCGGCATTCGCCCCTCAGATCCGCTGTGAGTGTTTCGGTGATAATATAACAGAAATAGCAAAAAATTATGCCTGCAATCAGGCCGCCTGAAGAGGTAATGGCAAGATGATAAAAGGATCGACTGAAGAGATATTCAACAACTATTGTTGGAACCGTTACCGAAATGACAATAAGAGTTGCAATTAGCATATGGTATTGAGGGAATTTAACCAGTAATTGCAGCAAGTCTAATAGTTGGCGATCGTTCATGTCTTCATAAACGGTAGAATTTGCGAAAAAATCGTTTAGTTTGCGTGCAAATTTAAGAAATGCCGGGAGTTTCGGTTTTTTTAGAGGACCTAGAAATAAGGCATGAGTGAATGGAACGATTATGAGCATTATGATTAACGTGAGGGAAAAGGCTCTTATGGTTTCAGGTTTAAAATAGTCAATGGAGAAATAGACTATGAAAAACGCATAGGAAGCTGCGAAATAGCCACTGATTATAATAAAGGGGAAGGTGGCGAAACAGTATGATGTTTTTCTGGCCAGAAATTGAAACAGGTTTTTCATGAAAGGTATCCTCTTTATCCAACTTTATCTCTGCCTGATTTATAATAATTATTCTGCTTACTCGACAGGATAAGAAGAAATGACGGGAGGGACCGGTTTATCCCTTATAACCCTTTATGGTTTTTGCCTGCGCCGGTATCTCATGCTTATATCAATACAGTACCTCAAAAAGCTCTATGGATTTCTTTTTCCCTTTGACTTTGATACTACCAATTGATCCGAACTGAAAATAATCTGCTGTTGAATTATAGATGTTGCGGCTAACGAGAATCTGACCGCCCTTTGCTATCGATTGAATCCTTGAGGCCACATTGACCTCATCTCCTATGGCCGTGTAATCCATGTGTTGAGGAGAACCGATATTTCCTACCACCACATCACCCGAATTGATGCCGATGCCTGTGTTGAAATGATCCTTTATCCAGGAATTGGGCGTTGATCTGATACATTTCTGCATCTCAATAGCGGCTTGAACAGCCTGCTTTTCATTGTTGGAGAGGTGTGCAGGTGCACCGAACAGGGCAACGATCATATCACCGACAAACTTGTTTACAGTGCCCTTGTTATTAAAGATCACCTCCACCATTTGCGTGAAATACTCATTAAGGTATTTGACTATCTCTTCAGGGGCGAGGTTTTCGCACGTGGAGGTAAATCCTCTAATATCAGAGAAGAGGATGGCGATATTTCTCATTTCAGAGTCAAGAGAAATATCGCCTTTGGCGTCCAATATAATATCAACGATCTGCGAGGCGACGTAGCGTTCCAGGTTGCTCTTTATTCTTTCCTCATCGAGCTTTTTTTTGTGGAGGATTGCATTTTCAATTGCCGATGCGGCCTGTGACGCTAATGTGGTTAAGAGCTTGAGGTCCGCTGCCTTATAAAATACCGACTCGTCACTGCTCAGGTTAATCACTCCGATCGAGCGGTCCTTTGTCTTGAGAGGAGCACAGATCATAGATCTTATGCCGTTTTTTCGGTCAACGTATCTGGGATCAGCGAGGACGTCATTAACGATCTCTGCGTTTCCATGAAGTATTACGTTGCCTGCAATTCCATCACCGGTTCTCAAATCGGCTTTTTCAGCATATTGCTTGCCGAACGCCGAGACGATCTCAAGCCTTTTAGTCTGTTCGTTCAGGAGCATTACTGATGCACCGGTTGCAGTGATAGATCTCCTTGCTTCCTCTATGATCAGCCTAGCTACTTCTTCGAGATCGAGACTTGTGGCTATTTTTTCAGAAATATTGTAGAGGAGATTTATTTCTTTATATTTGTCAAGCGCTTCACGGCCCAGTGTTTTTTTCTCTAATTCTTTGTCAGCCAGGTAGGTGAGTAGGGCGGCTACGGATGGGGCCTTATCGCCTCCATTTACCCATCCGATCACTTCACCTGATACCTCGACTGGATAACCGCCCAATAACCCTCGATCATCATCACCAATCAGTATTCTGTAATCTCTATCCTGAATCGATATAGGTGCGTCTGTGGCTTTTATAATATCACCGAGAATAGAACAGGCCCCCTTTTTAATGAGCCTTTCAAGACTGATTGGTGGCATTTGCTTCATACCGTCAGTTTTAGGTGTCAGATTTATGGTTAAGGGATCATGATTCATCTACCGGCCGGCTAAACTATCATCAATGTAACTACCCAGCTATTTAGGTTGAAGCCTGCCCGTTGGACGGTAGGCGGGACTGAAGGCTGAAGTATTTCAGCCAACTCAAACGCACGAAGTTTTGTGTGATCACGCATGGTTTGTCCCTATTAGCCTTCAACCTTCAGTCTATTTACCTGAGCAGTTACCCATCAATTATTGTGCCAAATACCGGTTTCCGACCATTTCTTTGAGAAAGAGTGGTTATGATATGAATAAATGGATGTGTGGTTAAGCGGAGGGCATTATTCCATCAATGTTTCAGTCGGGTGTCGAGGATTCACAGTCCAGGAATTGATTTGTGCGGCAGGAAGGTCTAAGGGAAAAACAGATAATTAGGATGCACAGAAAAATGTTTTTCATGCACAGGTTTTTGTGCATCCCTTGTTCAGCTTACCTATTTGTTGGCCTTGACATATTTATCCAGAAAGGCCAGCGTAAGTTTCCAGGACTCATTTGCGGCTGTGGGACTATAAAGTCCCCGGTATCGATAATCAATAAAGTGCTTGCCTATGCCTTTATATACGTGTATTTCCACGGTCCTGCCGCTATCCTTGAGAGTCTGGTACAGATCTCTGGAGACTGAAACGGGCGTATCGGGATCTGTGCTGCCATGGTGGATTTGCACAGGTGGCATAGTTGAGAACGGGTCCTTGGAGTAATAAAGGGTGTCGACTTTGCCGCCTCCATATGTATATACCATTTTATTTTCATCGGGGTTGGGTCCGTAGTAGTCCACCACGGCCTTGACGCCGGGTATGCTGCTGGCAACCGAAACCGCCAGAGTCGCTCCCTCTGAGAAACCGATCAAACCGATTTGATTTTCCTGCACGCTCGGATCAGAGTTAAGGTAGTTAACGCCGTTCCGGATCATTTCCTGCCAGGAACGCCATACATCTAAACCGCGGAGAAGGACCCTGGTGGGCTTGTTCTCAGCGTGGTAATTCATCATCAACACCACATACCCCTCTTTTGTGAGCTTTTCCCCAATGGAATGGATATATGATGCGTTTTGGCCTTTGCTATCATGCAGCAGAACAACGGCCGGGTGGGGGCCTTGGTGGAATGGCTTATATACTTCCCCCTAGACTGGAGGTGTCACTTCCGGTGGAGTAAGAGGGGTGAATGAGACTAGCGGGGCACATGCCAAGGGTACTAAAAGGATAAGCACGAAGCTGATGGCGAGAAACCTTTGGAGATGCTGAAAGCTCCGGGAAGTGGTATTTATTTGCATGTTTAATCCTCCTTGAGGTTGAGTATCAATAGCAGATCGTATTTGACGGGAAATATTAGGATAAAGAAGTTAGTTTCGTCAATTTAAAAGAATCCAAGGCATATCTCAGCCAATAAACGGGCCCGTTTGTGGACTCTCCGGAAAGCCACTTGGTTATTAATTGTCCCTTGTCCCCGCGATGAATTCCTCTGTCAGTGTTCGTGCTTTTGAGTCGATAAATTGTTTGGGAGGATGTTTCATAAAATAGGCCGAGGGAGAATAGAGAATACCGCCCTTTCCACGATCGAGGGCTAATTTGCAGCACCTGATGGCATCAATTACTACACCACCAGAGTTGGGTGAATCCTCCACGGAAAGGCGCAGCTCCAGATTCATAGGGATATCTCCAAAAAGCTTGCCCTCCATGCGGATAAAACAGACCTTGTTGTCCTTCTGCCATGCCACCCAGTCACTGGGTCCTATGTGTATGTTTTCATCATTTAGGCGCTCTTCCCCTAATTGGGACTGGACCGATTCTGTTTTGGATGTTTTCTTTGATATTAGTCGGCTCCGATCAAGCATATTCAGAAAATCGGTATTTCCCCCTATGTTCAATTGATAGGTACGTTCCAGTTTCACACCCCTGTTCCTGAAAAGATTTGCAAGTACCCTGTGTACAATGGTAGCGCCTAACTGGGACTTAATATCGTCACCGATTAACGGCAGGTTTTTCTCCTTGAAGCGGGCTGCCCAGGCGGGGTCACTGGCAATGAAAACCGGAATATTGTTGATGAAGCCGATACCTGCCTTTAGGACACAGTCGGCGTAAAACTTTGCTGCGTTTTCTGAGCCCACGGGTAGATAGTTCAGGAGCATGTCAGCGCCTGATTCTTTTAAGATTCTCACAACTTCTTCTTCGTCAGGTTCCCTGTCGTCTGATAAAAGGAATCTGTATTTCTTATCATAATTTTTTATATGGTCCGCAAAGCTGTCCAGAATCCGACCCATTTTAACAATAACCCCCTTCTTAGGGATATCGGTGAAAATTGGCCTGGTACAATTGGGGAGTTGAAAAATAGCCTCTGAAATATCTTTGCCCACCTTTCTCTCATCAGTATCAAAGGCTGCCACTACTTCAATATCCTGGGGTTTGTAGCCACCTAAATCATAGTGCATGAGCCCTATATGTTCCGTGTTTTCCTTACGGCGGTAATATTCAATCCCCTGAATTAACGAGCTTGCACAGTTACCGATACCGGCAATTGCGATTTTGATTTTGTCCATAGTAGAACTGACCTCCCGAAGTACAAGTCAATTTTGGCATATGAGATCAAGAAACGTATGTTAACAATTGAGCTGGTGATAGATATTTCCCCGAAAAAATATACTAAATTCAAACAAAATGCTTGTCAAGTGATTAAAATTATTCCGATTATTTCTTATTCATCTGCTTTAAACTTTTCAGATTTTCTATGGCAAATTCAATTGTTGGGTCCAGTTCCAGAGCGAGTTGGTAATAGCGAATAGCCTTTAGGCGATTGCCCATGTCCCTGTAATTGGATGCGATATTGGCATAGTCAATGGCCGATGCAGGATTGAGCTGAAGGACTTTCTTAAAGCATTTTATGGCGTTTTCATGCTCTTTGAGTTTGAAATAGCAGAAGCCCATCAGATTATGGATATCTGTTCTCTCATTGTCGTATTCTTCTGCTTTTTTAAGGATTTTTATGGCCTTTTCATAATTTTCAAGCTCTTTCAGACAAATCCCCATATAGGAATAAATAGTCGGAATATCTTGTTTCTCGGGTTCCAGGTTCAGGGATTTCTCCAGATATTCAAGGGCCTTTGACGGTTGACTTGCAGAAATGTGAGATAATCCGAGAAAGAATTTGGTGTAATATCTGCCGGGCAAAAGTTCGTCCATTTTCAACAACTGGGTGACAGCCCATTCAGGTTCGCTGTTTTCGGCAATAAGCTTTGCCGAAAACATACCGACACTGGTACCGGCTGCCCGCTCTCTGAAATGGGCTCCCGGAACAATTGTATAAACTGCAGGGATTTTAAGCTTAGGGTGTGTTACATCCACCACTAGCGTTTCCATGCCTCTTTTTGAAAGTGCTGCAACGCAGTTTTTGATTTCCAGTCTCATGTTGTCGTCGGAAAGATCCGGCATGCTGGAGATAGACACTTTTTGTCGGGGATGAATAGCAAAATCGGCCTCGGCCAGATCTTTAAACTTGGGGAGACCGCTCGGCTCATAGCAGGATCCTGTATTAAAATCGCCGGCTAATTGGGCCACTTCTGTCAGTGCCCGTATCAGGGCCTTTTGGGGGGCGGTCGTTGTTCCAGCAGTCCAGACGATCTCGCTTTTTTCGGGAAAGGTTGAAGAATCGTAGGCCAGCACAGCAACCGTGGGAATTCCGGTGTCTAATGTAAAATCGGAAGCATATAGTTTGATCCCCGCTCGATTATATTTGTGGATCAATTCCAGGGCCAGTGGATCTGTTACTGACGTGAGATCAATGTGGGGCACTTCAAATTTATTTCGGCTGATAACAGAGGAGACATGCCTTTCCACCACCTCGCAGATTCCCTGGAGAATTGCTTCTTCAATACAATTGCCCGCTGCGGAACCGTTAAACTCGCTGATCGTCAAAAACCAGTCAAGGGGTATGAGGGCCTCCTTGTCCTTGGTGAGATTGTATCCCCTGGCCCACTTTAACTGGAGGCTTGAGAATATGTCCCTGGTACTTTCAAGATCCTGTGAGTTATCATGCACGGATTCTGCAATATTTTTAAATGGCAGGGCGCGATCCCTAATATTCCCGTATTGTTCAATAATAAAATTATCGGGATTCCTGGAAAAGCTGAACAGGCTAAATCTTTCCACCAGTTCCATGACAGCGCTGGCCTCTGCCTGTTGAGGCGTACCCCCTTTTCCCATCTGCCTTTTCTTTCCGACTGTTTTTTCTGCGTCCTTGCCACATATGCTGATATAGATGGGAATATCCAGACGGCCATTGTCAATTCTGAGGGTATGTTCCAAGATATCCAGATCAATCGTCTTTAGCTTTTCTTTAAACCGGCTGACCGTCTCGTTCGGGGGAACAGCCTTATCCAGGTCAAGTGTGTAGCCCTTGTATACGTCTTTGAGTGTGATCCTTCGGTTCATTCAGCCTCTCCCTTCAGGCTTCGGTTCATCTTTCCTGGTACGTAACCTTCCAAATCCAGGGCAATATGTTTGAATCCGATGTCACGGAATTTTTCCAGGATATTTCCCCTGAGCTTTTCACTCAGGATGTCTTTCAGATTTCCGGAGTTAACCTCTATTTTGGCCATTGCCCCGTGATGCCTGACCCTTATTCCTGTAAACCCGTGTTCTAAAAGGAAGGTTTCTGCTTGTTCTATCATCTTCAGTTTTTTGCCGGTAATGAGGCTTTTGTAAGGAATCCTGGTGGCGAGACATGGCATAGCAGGTTTATTCCATGTTGAAAGGCCCATTTCCCTGGATAAAAAACGGATTTCCTCCTTATTTAACCCGGCGTCAATCAAGGGGGCGATCACTCCGGTCTCTTTTGCGGCCCTGAATCCCGGGCGGTAATCGTTTAGGTCATCCAGGTTGGCACCGTGAGCCACATGCGTGATGCTGTTTTCTTTTGCGATTGCAAAAATAGAGTCAAACAGGTGTCGTTTGCAGTGATAACAGCGATCCGTTCCGTTGGACACAAAAACCGGCAGGCTCATTTCATCAGAGGAAAATACAATATGCTTGATATCCCTTTTCCCGGTAAAGTCACCGGCCTCTCTTAGCTCCCTTTTCGGATGTATTTCCGAGCTTGCAGTCGCAGCAATTGACTTTTCTCCCAATATCTCATGGGCAACAGCCAGAAGAAATGTACTGTCCACTCCCCCTGAGAATGCCACCAGCATGGATCCCAGGTTCCTTATTTGATCAACCAGGTTCTCTTTTTTTGATTTTGCAATATCTTTATCCATAATCATTTATTTATTTATCAGGTGCTTCAAGTATTTACAAATCTTTATTGAAATTGATTTTTTGTATATTCCTTTTAGAGTTTACCGGGGAATAAAGCCCCGGCCAAAGGTTGTTGATTTGTACTTATCACCCCATAGGAGTGTTCCAATACTACATACTTATGAGACGCAAAGGCATGGGGCTCTTCGAAGGGACGCATCTTTCGGATATAAATCCCTGTGGTTTGTGCCGCGGCCCGAGTCTTGGTCTGCAGTGCAACGGCCTAATGGAATAAATAGCCTTCTGTTCCAGCAGGCCATAGGGAGGGCCGCTTGCAGCGCAGGAGTAGATGCGGGCTTAAGAAGAGCGCCAAGCCGAGCCGCTTGACCAGCAGAGCCGACCCACATAGCCTGACGCTGAGAGTGGGGCTTTATTCCTGAAATAGGTCGTTCATACCCCTTATTTTTCGTTTCATCGCATGCTGATTGCGGAGAATTTCGCTATTATTTATTTTAGGAAAAACCCAAAGGAGGATAAATTGATTATGAAAAGAGCAGCAAAGATATTTTTTGGGGCCGGCGCATGGCCAAGCATTGCGATCTACTGGGGACTTGTGCTGGGTCTTGAATTTAATATATTTCATGCGACAATCGCCGCACTTGTATATGCAGTCGGTTTTACCCTTATCGCTATAGGAGGCGGCAGGATTACTAAACTGGATTATGGCGTTATACTATTCTGGACCGCCGGCCTTGGATTATCCCTTTTCACTCAGTCATTCAGCCAGCTTTATCTCTCAAGATATTTCACCACTTTTCTGTATATTTCTCTTTTTCTCATGGCCTACCTGCCGGTGGTGTTTGGAGCGGAGCCTTTTACAATAGCTTTTGCCAAGCGAACGACGCTTGAGATGTTCTGGAAAACAGATCTTTTTATTACCATCAACAGGATTATGACCTTGGTATGGGCCGGGTTATTTCTTGTGGCAATGCTTATCACCCTTATACCGGGGATTATCACCCAGATTATTATACCTATAATCCTGGTCACGGCCGTCGGTATACCGTTTAACATGAAATTTCCCGACAGGTATATTGAGGCTAAAGGCATGGGAGGAATAAAGGCAACAGGGAAGACAACTTCTCAGTCCGTTGAGGCCCATGTCACAGCCCCGGAAAAACCCGTGCAGGCCACCAGATTGCCAAAAGACGATGAGCGAAAAAAGGTGGCGCAAACCCTGGGCCCGGTGAAGAATGTGCATGTGGTATTCGGCAGTCCGAGAAACAAAAAGGGGTTTACATTTAAAATGCTTGACAGATTTTTGGATGGTATCCGAGCCGAGGGAATTGCACCTGAAATCCATT
>CAZENC010000107.1:0-9197 GCA_964513115.1 uncultured Desulfobacteraceae bacterium
CTCATTCTGCCCGGAAGATGCCCATATCACCCTTGTCCACCTGTTCAAGAAACCGGAGGCCACTGAGGATCTCATGGGCAAGAAATTCACAGCGGAACAGCCGGCCAGATTTTCAGCAGTGCTTGAGAAAGCCAAAGACGAACTTATAGAAAACGGGTTCAACCCAAACAACATCGAGATCAAACTGATAACCGAGTCTTACCCGACTGTGGCAGAAGGCATTATCGCCCAGTTCAAGAAAAACCATTTCGATATGGTGATAATAGGCCGAAAGCGTATGTCAAAAGCAGAGGAGTTTGTGATGGGGGATATCAGCGTAAAACTGGTAAGGGCCCTCGAAGGGACGGCTGTCCTGGTTGTCAAGTCCGAGTAGTGTTGCGTTCCAGAAATAACTTAAATAATTTAGCCAAGTTTTGTGTCTCGAAAAAATGCATTTAAAATCCGAAATTCACCAGCCTTGGGCTGGCAAGAATCCGAATATCAAATTTTTCAATGACAAAAACAAAGAAAATGGAGACACAAGAGAAAAGGCATCTTTTTTTTAGGATATTTAAATTTTTGTCATTAGATATTGTTTCGAATTTCGTATTTCGTGCTTAGAATTTTTCATTAGTGCCGGGCACACCGTAACATTCCCGCCACAGACTCCTGTATGCGTAAACCTCCCTGTGCCAGCGATCATCCTTCCAACCCAAACCCTCCTGACAGACGCTCCGCACATAATCTAAAATCGATACGCCACCTTCCGGCAGCAACATACCAAGCCTTGTGCGCCTCAACAAGAGATCCTCTAGGTGTACAACGGCCTCAGCGCGTGCCGCCCAGCGAAGCTCGGCCCAAAGCGTGTCGGTTCCCGGCACACGCTCTAGCTCACCCTGCCTGGCAAACTTGACAACTTCTCTTGCTTCTTCCCCATAATGTCCGGCCAATCGTTGTCTAAGTGAGGAATCCAGACTACCTGTCGGGAATTCCCGGCTGCTTATCATATGAAATACGGTCCCGCCTCTATCCTTCACGGTAAGTTCCGGAATGAATCTGGTCACATGCCTGAGCACATCCAACGCAATCAGGCGAAAGGTGGTAAGTTTCCCGCCACTCACGGAAATTAGGCCCTTTTCCACCCAGATACTATGGTCCCGTTTTTCTTTGGACGGATCCAAAGCACCCCGACCAATGACTGGGCGGATGCCCGAATAAGTTGAGAGGATATCGCCGCATTTGATTCCCAAGGAAGGAAACTGGTAATCAACCATCTTCAAAAGGTAGTCCACTTCTTGCCTCGTAATGCGGGCTTCAACATCAAGGTCTTGATCATGATCCAGATCAGTGCACCCCACCACCGTGGCACCTTCCCACGGCAATAGAAACACGGGACGTCCGTCCAAGGGATGCATCAGTCCTATGGCCTGGGCTATCGGGATTCGCCAGTACGGGAATATCAGGTGGCTTCCCCTGAGGGGCCTGATATCCGTACCTCCACTCACCTGTTTACGCAGTCTATCAGCCCATGCACCGGTTGCGTTAACCACTACCCTGGCAAAAATCTCGGCGCTTTCCCCGGACACGGCGTCCCGCACGGCGACCCCGCATACCCTCTCTTTTTTGGTGATTAGATTGTCAGCCGTAACATAATTCAGCGCCAGGGCCCCGTATTGTTGGGCTTCTCGAATGACACGGAATACCAGTCGTGAGTCATCGGTTACCGCATCACCGTACTGAGCGCCGCCCTTGAGGCCTGTAGGCCTTATCCCGGGCACCAGTAAAGTATACTCATGAGCAGGGTAATACCTGTGGTTCCAGCGTCCCGCGAGCAGGTCATATGCTGTAAGGAGGACGTTCATTGACCAGCGTCCCGGCCTTTTGCCCCTGTAAGTACTGAATAAAAACCCCAACTGATCTACCAGGCCTGGTATCTCCCGCAACAATCGCTCGCGCTCCCGAACCGAATCACGGGTCAGCTTCAAATGTGCCACCATCAGATAACGCAGTCCCCCGTGCACCATCTTGGACGAGCGGCTCGATGTTCCCCAGGCAAAATCCCGCTGTTCGATCAACGCCGCCCTGAGCCCGCGCCTTGCCGCCTCCCTCAAAACACCCGCACCGGTGATGCCGCCCCCGATCACGATCAGGTCCCACTCCTGAGATCCTTCAGGACCCTTCCCTGTCAGCTTCGACCATGACCGATAACGCCATTCATTCGTCTCAAAGGTATGCACTTTTTCACTCACTCGCCAACTCTCAAAGATACGCTGCCTCATATCAGGGTATTTCTGACACATTCACCCACGGGCTTATACCCGCTGTCCTCTACCTTTTCTTGAAAGCATAATAGTATAGAGACTCCTCACAAGAATCTATGGGTCAAGTAAGTACAAATAAAAAAGTTGAGGGTTATGAGGTCTTTTCTGAGTGACTGTCGGGAGGCCACCGTCGGTTTTACGACTTATCAGTGGGGGAAACCGCAGCCCCGAGCTTGGCGAGGGGAATGCGGAGGGGACAAGAATCCCCCACAGATAAGTCGTAGAAAAGACCAGGCCGGGAGACCCGGAATCGAAGAAAAGATTTCATAACCCTCCCATAGTAACCGTTACTATTGTCTATTATTTATTGGGAATACATTTCCGTAATAAACAAAAATTTCAATTTGTTACCTATTTCTTTCGATAATACTGGCCCACAGATTCTTATGAGGAGCCGGTATAAATATTACAGAAACAATTTCAGAAACGCGCTGTTCAGTTTTCACAGAATTGGTATCAGCGAACTAACTTGCCGGGATTCATTATGCCGTCCGGGTCAAACTGCCTGCACAGGGACTTGATCGCCGCGATCCCGAGCTTTCCCTTCTCTGCAATTAAATAAGGTGCATGATCCACTCCAACACCATGATGGTGGCTAATGGTGCATCCATTCGCAACTATGGCTTCTGAAGCAGCGGTCTTTAAACGCTTCCAGCGTTCAAAGGTCTTTTCAAACGTGTCACCAATTCGGAAAAGATAAGTCGTATATATACTTGAACCCTGAGGATAAAGGTGGGACAGGTGGCTGAACACATGAATCCGCTCGCTCTCCCGGGAAAGCGCGCCTTCCAGGTCAGACTCTATGATACCCACTATTTGACCTGCGTTCTGCCAGTTAGTAGCAGTCTCAAGTGTATCAACCGCATAGCCTTTTTCCCATAAGGAATTCCTGAGATACGGCGCAAAAAAACGTTTCTCCGCCCACTTACGGCCCATGTAACTGCCGGCATAAATCCCCCCCGCCTTTTTGAATATGCGAAGCGCCTGTCTTTTTGATGTGCGATACTGCTTCCGGCTTCCTGTTACCCCGAATGTCAGCATACATTTGCCGACACCCGCGCCGCGCCAGGCTATCACTTTCTCCAATAATTGAACGAGCCTTTCATGACCTGCCAGTGCAAGTTGGGTTTGCGTTTCAATTGGATTACTCAGCCGCAGCATGGACAAGGAAATTAGGCCCTGTACCGCTTTACGAACTGCGTCCACGGCCGCTTGCCACCCGGGGAAAAATAAAACGTGGAACTTTTCCTTTTCCGGTAAAGGTGTGACGCGCATCTTGACCTCGGTCAGGACACCTATGCGTCCCTCTGATCCCAGTACCATCTCGCGCAGGTCGGGCCCGGTTGAGGAGGCAGGGAAATCGGGAATATCCAAGGTGCCTTCAGGGGTCTCAAGCCGGCCTCCCGCAAAGAGCTTTTCGATTCTGCCGTAACGCAAGGACTGCTGCCCACTCGAACGGGTGGCTATCCAGCCTCCCAGCCTGGAAAACTCGAAAGACTGGGGAAAATGTCCAAGAGTATAACCTTGGGCCCTGAGCTGTGCTTCCACAGACGGACCATCAGCCCCGGCACCGAACTTGGCGACCTGGCTTTCCTTGTCCAGGTTCAACAGGCGGTTCATTCTTCCCGTATCAACAGTCAGGACGGGGTTTAGGTTTCTTTCCGGGGTAATATGGCCCACGACGCTGGTGCCGCCTCCGTATGGAATGACCACAGCCTTTGCTTGCCGCGCGTAATCGAAAAGCATACGAACCTCTTCTCCGGAGACCGGATAGGAAACGCCATCCGGGAATACACCGATATTTCCGCTGCGCAGGGCCAGCCAGTCCGGAAAGCTCTGGCCCCTTGCGTGGCGTAGACGCTCCTCCGGTGCCGTAATCACCAGGGGGTGCTCCGGCAGACGAGATTTCGGCACCTGGGCCAGGACCTCATCCAAGGTTGCGTCAGGCAGCGGTATGGCCTTACCGATCTTCTCTGACATAAATCCGTAAGCCTTTTCAGACAAAGGGAAACTGACGGCCTCATCGCCCCAACCGTTCCAACGTCGCATGTCTATCTCCAGTTGCTTGTGAAAATTTATTATTAACCTATTTTTAAGCAAAATTACAGTCAAGAAAATTGCAAGGTGAGGAACCCAGGAAATCTATTCTTGATTTCCTCAGCATGTTTTTTATATGGTATGTTTTCGATCATGCCAAAAGTATAAATCTTAGGAGCGCCCCTTGTGGAACCATTAAAGCCTTTTCCCCAGTGTGTTGACTGTCTAATGTCTATGGCCCAGGGCTCTGCAAAACTTGCAGCAGGAGATAATCCCCGTCTCAAGTCAGAGGCAAGGTCTGTGGCACTTGAGATTTTTGAACATGCCAAGAACGCTGGTCTGAACAGCCCCGAAGTAGGCAACCTGATTCTGAGAAAAATTACGCAGCTCTCAGGCTCATCCGATCCTTACACCCGGGTTAAGGACCAGGAAATGGCATTGGCTCGAGAGATCTTTTCACGCATTAAAGATCATATAAAACCGGATCTAAGATCCCGCATTAGCCTGGCGGTTCTTGGTAACTGCCTTGATTTTTTCAAGGACCCCGAGGAAGTCCTTTCTGAAATACCGGATCAAATTGAGCGCGGGCTCTCCTTTTTTTACGATGATGTGGACCGCCTGGAACATTTTCTCTCAAAAAATCCGGAACTGGTGCTGTATCTGACAGATAATTCGGGAGAAATTTACTTTGACCTGCCCCTGTATGAATATATTAAAGAACGATCGAGGCGGTGCGTGCTGGTAGTCAAGGGGGGGGCTTCCCTGAACGATCTGACCCGGCGCGAACTGCAACTGGCAGGTCTGGAAGACAGATTTGACGAGGTTGCCGATACGGGTACGGACGGGGTCGGCATTGACTGGGATCGAGTGTCTCCGGAATTCCTGAATCTGGTTAATTCGGCAGACCTGATCCTGTCAAAGGGCATGGCCAATTTTGAGACTCTTTATCCCAGAGAAATGGCAACCCCTCGCTTTTTCCTTCTTAGGGTCAAATGCCGGCCGGTACAGGATTACGTACGGGCCCCCATGGATAGCCATTTGGCCCTCTGGTGGGACGGCGTCCAAAGAAAGAAGAGTGAAACAAACAGGGCCGCCCCTGTAGCCAATAATCAAACTTCCACTCAAGCTTGATAAAGTTTCTTGACAAATTATTGCGCCGCAATAATTTTTTCTGCTATTATTCCGTCTAGAAATAAATTTCGTCATGCTTATGAAATGTATTTTAAAAGGAGGATATTATGGGCGTAAGAATTGAGAAGGACTCCATGGGCGGCATTGAGGTTGAAAATGACAGGTACTGGGGTGCGCAGAGCCAGCGCTCATTGCAGAATTTCAAAATAGGCGATGAACGGATGTCCAGGGAAATAATAAGGGCGCTGGGTATCTTAAAAAAGGCATGTGCCCTTGCAAACGTCGAGCTCGGGGCCCTGGACAAAAATATATGTGATCTGATTGTCAAGGCAGCTGATGAGGTTATCAATGGAAAGCTGGATGAGCACTTCCCTCTCGTTGTATGGCAAACGGGAAGCGGCACACAGACCAATATGAATACAAACGAGGTTATCTCGAACCGGGCGATCGAGATTGCCGGAGGCGAACTGGGCAGCAAGGACCCGGTCCACCCCAACGACCATGTTAACATGTCCCAGTCATCAAACGATACATTTCCAACTGCCATGCACATATCTGCGGCCGAATCCATCTATCACCAATTGATCCCGGCCCTGGAACATCTCAAGTGGAAACTGGATGAAAAGGTAGAGGAATTCAAAGATATCGTAAAGATAGGCCGGACCCATCTGCAGGATGCAACCCCGCTGACATTAGGGCAGGAATTTTCAGGCTATTCCAGGCAGATGGAACTGGGCATTGAAAGGGCAAAGCTGTCTTTGAAAAACCTTTACAAACTGGCCCTGGGCGGGACAGCCGTGGGGACCGGTCTGAATACACCTTTAGGATTCGATGTATTAGCTGCAAACAAGATTGCGGAGATCACCGGACTCCCGTTTGAGACGGCGGTGAATAAATTTGAAGGCCTGGCAGCCCATGACGCAATCGTGGAAGCCAGTGGCGCTATAAGGACCATTGCCTGCAGTCTCATGAAGATTGCAAACGACATAAGATGGCTGGCCTGTGGCCCGAGGTGCGGAATCGGTGAAATCAGCATCCCGGCCAATGAACCCGGCAGCTCAATCATGCCGGGAAAGGTCAATCCCACCCAGTGCGAGGCCATGACCATGGTTGTGGCAAGGGTGCTCGGAAATGATGTGACTGTCGGTTTTGCCGGTTCCCAGGGAAATTTTGAACTCAACGTATTTAAACCAGTTATGATCTACAGCCTCCTCCAGTCGATCCGCCTTATGTCGGATGCCGTCATGAGCTTCACGGATAATCTCGTCAAAGGCATTGAGGCGGACAGGGACAGAATAGACGAACTGTTGCGCAAGTCCCTTATGCTGGTTACGGCACTCAGCCCTCATATAGGCTATGACAAGGCGGCACAGGTTGCCCATGAAGCCCACAAACATGGAACCACATTAAAGGAAAGTGCCGTCAAGCTGGGATATATAACCGAAGAAGAATTTGATAAGATCGTAAGGCCTGAGGAAATGGTGAAACCGGGTATTCCCAAAAAGGTGTAGACAAAGGGGCCGGTCTTCATTCACATCAGGTATTCTTGAACCATTTCTGATCACCAGCAAGGTATCCACACCCCGCTTGACATGTTTTAACCCTTCGCCTATTCTACCCCCGCCTCCAGAGAAAGTAGACACCCACGGTCTTACATCCGTGGCCCTGCTACATTAAACAACACGCTACTTCATTATTAAGATAAAATAAAGTCATTCACCAACGGGCTTTTGACCGTGTTTTCTGTCTCTCTTTAATAGAGCTGCATTAAAACAAAATGGGAAAGAATATGAGCACAGATTACTTGGATATTTTTATGGACCCGGGCTCGGTAGCCGTCATAGGGGCAAGCCGCAATACAGGAGAAGGAAGCTTCAATGTCATTGAAAATATAATGAATTTCGGTTTCAAGGGTGAAATATATCCCGTAAACCCCCTGGCCGACGAAATCATGGGTCTAAAAACCTACAAGGATGTAAAAGATATAGGCAAAAAAATTGACCTGGCAATTATCGCCACACCTAGGGAAAACGTTCCGCCGATCACCCGGGACTGCGCTGAACTGGGAATAAAAGGGGCCATCGTTGTGCCGCAGGGATTTGCCGATGCGGACGCCGAAGGAAAGGCCCTTCAGGATCAGCTCACACAGATCGCCCGCGACAAGGGGATCAGGATATTGGGGCCCAATACACTCGGAATTGTCAACGCATTTTCCGGATTTACCTCCTCCTTTATGCCGCTAATCAGGGAAAAAGTTCCCATTGGGGTCATCTGCCAGTCAGGGGTTTTCTTTGTAGGTTCTTCGATTTTTACCGGTATGATGGGCAAGGGGATAGATATTGCAAACGGCTGCGATGTCGACTTTGCGGACGCCCTGGACTACTTTGGTAAAGATGACGATATCAGGGTCATCTTCATACATGTTGAAGGAATGAAGCAGGGAAGAAAATTCTTTGAAGTTGCGCGGAGGGTTGCCCGCAAAAAGCCGATAATCGCGCTTAAAACCGCAAGGACCCATAGAGGAGCGCAGGCCGCGCAGTCTCACAGTGGTGCCATGGTAGGCAATCATGAGGTATTTGAGGCCGCCTTCCGGCAGGCGGGGATCATCTCCGCCGGCGACACCGAGGAAGTGCTGGACTATACAAAGGCCTTCCTGAACCTGCCGGTCATGCAGGGCAACCGTGTGGGGCTTGTCACTCTTACCGGGGCCGGCGGGATAATCCTGATCGATACACTCGAGGAAAACGGCCTTGAGATGGCCAAGCTATCTCCAGACACGATTAAAAAAATAAAGGACCTATCCCCTGCCTGGATGCCGATTCAAAACCCCCTGGATATATGGCCGGCCCTTATGAAGCACGGGATAGAATACGTGTACGAACTGGCATTGACAGAGATCCTTAAGGATCCGGCAGTGGACGCTGCCATCTGCATCGCCATTGCGCCTGCACTTCCCGAGAATCGCCACCTCGACATCACAGGTGTGATCAAAAAGACGGCGGCATCCCTAAATGAAAAGCCTGTCGTCTCCTGGCTTTACGGGCCGAACCAACAGTTTGTCTCTAAGGGACTGGAGGAAGGAGGACATGTTGTTTCTTTACCGACACTTCCGCGTGCGGCCAAGGTCCTGGCCGCACTGTACAGGCGTGGACAATTTCTAAGGCAGCCTGCAAGCCCCCCATACACATAGCGGATGGACCATGGCGCTCTATTTTCAAAAATCGCATTCAAACTTCTGCCGTAGGAGTCGAACGCCCCCATTCCCGCAAACAAACAGCCCGGACCAGATATCGAAGACCTAGGAGACTGATGGAAAATCTCCAGATACAAGGCATCCGAAATCCCGAGGAATGAGTCGTACATACAAGTACGCCGCAGTGACGAGGGATGAGGATAACGCAGTAGATGGGGGTTTTCCGACAGCCTCCAATAGAACCGGTTCTCCGACAGGCTCCTAGGCCACGACAAAAAGTTCCTCCTGGGGCTGTCCGATGCTGAAATCTCAGGCCTTACTAACATTCCACAATAGCTCATCCTATGCGGCTTTTGAAAACAGACCCCCATGCCCCTGCTTCGACTGCCTCACTATAGGAGGCGAAGGTATGGGACTCTTCGAAAGGACGCATCTTCCGGATAAAATTTCCTCTCGCCTATACCGCGGCCCAATAGAATCCCTCTGTGTCCTCTGCGTACTCTGTGTGATACATATTTTTTCTCTGTTCCAGCAGA
>CAZENC010000108.1:0-9169 GCA_964513115.1 uncultured Desulfobacteraceae bacterium
GACCGTCATGATCTCCAGACCGGGGATAAGGCATTTTACGACCGGAATATCCAGATCTTCTCTTGTAAGGTCAATATAGATGGGCCCATAGCCGTTTTTGATTAGAAGTTTTTCCAAAAGATGCAGATCCTGGGCCGTATCACCGGAGGAGTAGTTTGGCAGGGCTTCATATTCCAACAAAGCAACCCCTTCGGGCGCGGGCATGGACCCGAACCAGAGAGGATAGGGATAGGGGATCTCGGTCATTGCGGCAAGTGCCGCGCGCTTGCCGTCCAGGTGGGCCCCGGAACCTTTAAGGATTATACCTCCAGGTCCCTGAATAAAGGCCTTGTAACAGGGAATGCCAAATTCCGAGGTGATATTCTGAAACTGGATCTGAATGCCCTTCTGCTTGCACCTGTCAATGATTTCCGAAACCTTTTGATCTTCCGATTCCAGGAGAAAACAGTTATCTCCGGAATACGGCACAACCTTTTCAGCATCCCGTTCGATGACCTCCAGAAGACTGCCTAACCTGGCCTCCTGTATAGTACGGCCGGCGGCCAGGCCGTTTGAGGGAAGACCGCTTGTTAGGCTGATTTCATCCAGATTGGAAAATAGAAACACAAATTGTGCCGGCACATAAATGGGATGGCTCCCCTTTTGGTCCACTTGTTCGGCCAGGATCCAGTGCAACTCATGATTTTGGTAAGGGACCTCAAGGCACATGTCATTGGGATTTAAGGCTTCAAACTCATTTTTTGCGAGATCTTCGTACCGGGCTTTGATGAGGGTATAGTCGTTTTTATAGCCGAGGGCACGGCCTGAATTAAAACTTGCAAATGCCGAATGCCGTTCTACCGCCTCCATGACGCAGGAGATACGGCCCTGATGTATGTTTAGGCCACGACCATAGCTTATCGGAGTACCGGTTAACTTCCAATGGTTTCTGCCGTTTTTAACCGTCACATCCAGGATCCACGGTCTTTCAATGGCATAGGGGCTTATGGTTGTATCGGGTCTGGTTTCCCAACCAGTAAGGATTCCGAGACGCTCCAGTTTTTTGGTGATCTTTTTGGTCGTTTCTTTGGAGGCAGTGCCGTGCGAAATTGCTTTGGAACTTATCCGGGGCGAGGCAATTGCCTGAATGGTAACAATACTGCTTTCCCATTGTTCGATGGCCTCCCGGTTAAAAGGTATGGGGAATTCCATTTCCTCCGGAGACGGTAAGGGGTAAAGCATGTTGGCATTTCGCGAAAACTGCCTGAGCCAGTAAAATTTTTTTTTGGTGTTTTTTACCATAGACCCTGGGATATAAATGAGCGGGGTATTTTGGGCCAGATCTTTAGTATCAATCGCCTCGAACGCATTTATCATGTGATGGTATCTGACGTTAAGGATACACGTCTCGTACATGAGGGTGAGAAGATGGAGGTTGGCCTCTTTTTGACCCTCTTTAATAAGTGATTCCAGTTCCTCCGGTTCAAGCTTGGCTGCCAGCTCCAGGAGATATTTGTGCATAAACTGGTCGTTGGGGTGTTCCCTGAGATACCCAAATGCCTTTTGGAAATCCGGGTCTCTTTCGGGAATACATGAAAACCAGCCTACACCTACCGCCGTACCCCTGCGCTCGAGTTTGTATCTCATCTGTTTGTTGTCTTCGGCCATTAAACCCTGTCCCTTTGAAAAGGCTTAATCATTCTTGATTAGAAGACAAAACCCCACTCTTCATAAAAAGAGCGGGGTACTAGTTTTCTTGTTTTTAAAATAGCAAATTCTAAGCACGAAATTAAAAACAAATTCGAAATCCGAAGCACGAAATTCGAAACAATATCTAATGACAAACATTCAAATGTTCTAAACAAAATGCCTTGTCCCTTTTCCCTCCCTTTTCCTTGTTTTTGTCATTTAAATATTTGATATTCGGATTTGTTTAGGATTTTGATATTAGATATTCGAAATTAGGATTTTAAACGCATTTTTTCGAGATATAAAACTCGGCTGAATTATTTGCGTTATTTCTGTGACGCACCACTAGGTGTTGAGTGTGTTTTTTTGGGAATAAGGATCACCTTTTTTTATTATAGAAATCCTCGATTCGACTAAGGTCCTCAAGATATTCCCGTTGAAAATCAAATTCAGAATATCGGTCGATCTCGTTTTTAAGTTGTGAGATGTATGGCAAGACATCTATACCGTAACGGTTTTCGCCCTTTTTGTCTGCATCGTGGACAATCAATACGCAGTAGTAATTGGCAAGTAGCCTTACGCTTTGCGTTCTTCTGAATAAATAGGCCCTTCCCCCGGTGGTATTCAGGAAAAAGCCGGCATATAGATATCGCTCTGCCGCGGAAGGCCTCAGGCCTTCAGGATCAGGGCATCGATTATCGAGAGTTATCCATCTATAAAGCATTGCCAGGATGTACTCCATAGTGTCCTGCTCGTTAACCATGACTTTTCGGATTAGTTTAAGATCTTTGTGGCCCAGTACGCGGAAAAAGTGGTACAGGTTTTTTATGAGGATTTTGGGATCGGTGCCCTCCCCTGCCGGTATAGGCGGGCGGGCCGAGGATCGTTTGAGCATGTATTTAAAACGCGCATAACTGTCCCTGTTAGGATCAAGGTATTTGACATAAGGCTTCTGGTCCAGGTAATGAAAAAACTCTTCCATTTCCTTTTCAATTTTAGTGCAGTAATCTTCTTCCGTGGCGGGTTTCAGTGGGGGCTCCTCTTTGGTTGGGACAGGCAAGGTCTCTGGTTTTCCTTCTTTGACTTTCGCTGTGGTCGTTTCCTTTTGCATGAGGCGCTCAGGCTGGACCGGAGTCTCTTTTTCAGGGACTAACGTTTTTTTCTGATCCGGCACCATTTGCGAGTACAGGTAGTAGCCGAGTCCGGCAAGTGCCAGAATAAGCAACAGCCACAACCAGATACGACCTTTTGACCTCTTTGTCATGATGTTTTCCTCCATGATGAATTGTAGTTGTAAATGTTATCCCAGGCCGAGCGCTTATCCTTCTAAATGTCCGGATCGTCACCCTTGCCCAATGTCAGCATTGGGCTTTTTTTGTATTATTGCTTGACGGGAAAGCTGAGCGTAACCTGTGTCCCTTTTCCTTCTTGGCTTTGGATTTCAATCTCTCCGTTGTGATTCATTACGATTTGATGGACCATAGTCAATCCAAGGCCGGCTCCTTGGGTCTTGGATGTAAAAAACGGATCATAAACGGAAGCCTGATCTTTCCGGGCAATACCACATCCCGTATCAAGGATGTCGATCTTTATGTAATTTCCTTCCCGTTTGGCCGTGAGTGTTAGGTTTCCACCTTCCGGCATGGAGTCAAGGGCATTTTCCATAACGTTGGTCAGCGCCAACATTAACTGGGCAGGGTCCGTTCTGATAAGCGGCAGGCCTTTGTCTATCTGGAATGAGAATGCAACGCCCTGTCTTTGGGCGAGAGGCTCAAATTTTTCGATAACTTGATTCAGGACACTTGTGATTTTGCCTGTCGCAAGTGTGGCCGATAGAATATCGGCGAATTCTCGAACCTGTTTGACAATGTTTTCAAGTCTTTTTGATTCCTCGAGAATAAAGGAAATGTATCTTAGGAGTTTCGGGTGGCCTTTTAGCTCTTTTTTCAGTCTTCCGGCAAAGCCGCCAATGGTGGTCACCGGGTTTCTGATTTCATGCGCTACTCCCTGTACAAGATGGCCCATTGCTATAAGGCGTTCCGAGCGAAGCAGTCTTTCTTGGGTTTCCTTAAGCTCGCTTTCGGTCAGTTCGAATTTCTTTTCCAGCCGACGATATAGTTTTGCGTTATCTAAGGCCACGGCAATCTGCTGGGACATGGTCGTTAATAGCTCCAGGTCGGAATCAACAAATGACTTTTGTGATTTCTTGTTGAGCACCTGAAGGGCACCGATGGTCTTGTCTCTTAAAATCAGTGGCACGCAGACCATGGATCTGGTCTCAAATCCGGTTTTAGTATCATATTTTCTGCTGAAGTTCTTTTCCTTGCGCGTGTCCTGGATCACCACGGGCCGACCTGTCTGTACTACTCGACCGGCTATTCCATCTCCCAGTTTAAGTCTAATCAGTTTTACGGGCTCCTTTTTGCTTCCTCTGGCAATCCGAATAAAAATTTCGCCCTTCTCTTCATCCAGTTCATAGACGGTGCTGGCCTCTGCGTCCATGAATTCCTCGGCCCATTGCATAGCGTGATTGAGTACATCCTCGATCTTTAACGATGAGTTGATAATGGAACTGAACTTTAGCAGAGTGCTAAGTTCTTTTTCGTGTACGTCTCTTGGTTTCTGCTTTTTCAACTCAAAGTGACCTTGTTTTTGTATTTCTTCCAATTGTTAAAGCAAGGGTGTTTTCTAATGGAGTGTTTAAGGGTTTGACTTTTTCATGGTGGATCATTTAGAAATGAAAAAGCACGTAGCCGTGAGCGGTCAGCCTTCAGTAAAAAACCAATTTGTTTAAGAACGCCCAACACACTAGACCGCTAAAACGTATATGTTAAGCTTAATTATTTGTTTATCCGGCGTTGCTGATCGCTTGGTTCCCTCGGTTTAGTGCCTGCCAATATACAAAAGATCAGTCTGATAAGCAATGAAAAGTGAGAAATTCAGAAAGTATATGAAGAGATGAGAATCCTTTTGACCAATGACGACGGGATTCATGCTCCGGGTCTTTTCGCCCTGCACGAGGCCCTGAAATCGGATCATGATGTGGACATCGTGGCTCCAGAAACGGAAATGAGTGCAGTGGGACACGCAATTACGCTGACCTCACCGCTTAGGGTCCAGGACATTTACAAAAACGGTTCGTTTTATGGCCTTGCTGTAACGGGAACACCGGCAGATTGTGTCAAAATTGCCTTGCAAGAACTTCTTGAAAAGACCCCGGATATCATCCTTTCCGGCATAAACCCGGGGGCCAATGTGGGGGTCAACATACTTTATTCAGGCACCGTGTCCGCCGCCACCGAAGGGGCTTTCTTAGGGGTGCCCGCAGCCGCCATATCACTTAATAAAAGGCAAAACCCGGACTTTGATTTTGCGGCCCAGTTTTCAAAAGAGATCGTACGGTTTATTGTAGAAACCGGCCTGAAAAAGGGAACTGCTCTCATTGTCAATATCCCTGCGGTGTCTGCTGATAAGATAACCGGCGTGCGTTTGACGAGACAGGGTATCTCAAGGTTTGAGGAACACTTTGAACGTCGCACTGACCCGCGAGGAAATGTCTATTATTGGCTTACGGGAGAAACACCTGTCGAAAACGGAAGTGTAGATACGGATTCCAGGGCCCTGAAGGAAAACTGGATCACAATTACACCCATACATTACAATCTCACATGCGATGAGGAGCTTAAGAGACTGAAATCGCGACTTCCGTTTTCGTGGAGGGGGTTCTAAACGAGAGTTGTGGATTTTGCTCCATATTCTGTCGGCAGTCGCGGGATCTCTTATGTCCCCTCAGATATCAGGCCAGTGAGCGTTCCAGGGACATACCTGTTCATATGCATGGGCGGCCTGGAGGACAAGATCATCGCGGTGTCTGGGTCCGATGATCTGGAGTCCTGCCGGCAGGCCTGTTTTCGTAAGTCCCGTGCGAACAGTGGCTGCCGGATGGCCTGACAAATTAAATGGATAGGTAAAGGCTACCGCAAAGAGAATGGGGATTGGGTGCCCATTAATCTCACTGGGGGGTGGACCTTTAGCAGCAAAGGCCTCGGTGGGCATGGTGGGGGTCAGCATGAGGTCAAAGCGATCGAAAAATTCCTTCAGGGCCTCATTGAGCTTTTTACGAATTCTCTGAATCCCTATGTGGTCGTTCACTGAAAGGCCTTTTGCATGATCCAGAGTTGTCACAAGTGTCCTTCCCATTTCAGAACGGATGTTTTCAAGATCTTTATGAACCTGGGCATAAATATCACATGCGGTGAGGTTTGACCAGGCATGGCTCACCTCAGGTATTTCTCCTTCCCAGATTTCAACTGTATGCCCCATGTCCTCAAAAGTCTTTACTGCCCGTTCTGCCAGGGCCATTACATCTTCCTGGACAAGGGCATATCCTAAGGTAGGGCTGAAGCCTATCCTCAAGCCTGCAGGAAGTTTATTCAGGCTCTTCACGTAAGAAATACCCGGAGAGGGCAGGGAGCCCGGGTCGGAAGGATGATATCCTGCAACGCAGTCCAGGTAAAGGGCGGCATCATGCACTGTTCTGCTTAAGGGACCAAAGGTCCATACACCGCTCATATAAAGCAAGTGCATTGGGGCTAAGGGGATGCGGCCATTGGATGGCTTTAATCCAAAACATCCTGAATAGCAGGCCGGGATACGGATTGATCCACCTGCATCCGATCCGGACGCTAAAGGAACCATGCCTGATGCGACTGCCGCAGCCGATCCGCCGCTGGACCCACCCGGTGTACGCTCTTTGTTCCAGGGGTTACGTGTCACGCCATAGAGCCTGTTTTTTGTAAAACCCGTAAATCCAAATTCCGGGGTATTTGTTTTACCCACTACAATTGCCCCTGCCGCCTTGAGCCGGGCCACATGAACAGAATCCTGCAGTGCCAGATTGTCCTTGTAGGGAATAGAGCCAAAGCTGGTAACAAGCCCTTTTACATCTTCCAGATCCTTTACACCAATAGGAATTCCGGCTAACGGGCCTGGATCATCACCTGAGGCGATACGTTCGGCCATCAACTTCGCCTCGTCCATGGCCTGTTCAGCCCGAATGGCGACAAAGGCATTGAGGGACTGGTTTATCGTATCGATTCTTTTAAGGGTTTCCTCCATCAGTTCCACCGGCGACAGATGTTTGGACCGGATGAGTTGCACCAGTTCTTGGGCGGGTTTGTAGCATATGGAAGTCAAAGATACTCTCCTTACTTATTGCAATGCCTGTTTTCTGAGACATCGCCTGTTGCGGGAAATGAAAAGGCCCCTGTAATTGGGACCTTTTCATTCAGATTAGAGCCATGCTACCGGTTACCGTTAAAATAGGGGCAATAGTAGAAAGGCAATGGATGTGATGACAAAGTAGACCAGGAAGATTACCATCAGGTACCCCATAATGTCACGGAAGTTGAGCTTTGCCACGGCAAGCATAGCAATGGCCCAGAAGGGTTGAATCATATCGGTCATCATGTCGCCCCAGGCGTAAGCAATAACCGTCTTGTAGGCAGGCAGGCCCAGTTCCTTTCCTGCCGGGAGCAGGTAAGGCGCTGTCATGAGCCATTCACCACCGCCTGAGGGCACCAGGTAGTTCAAGAGTCCGCCATACCAGTAGGCAAACATCAGGAAGGTGGACGGCGCACTGATGGCCACAAACCAGCCGGTAAAAACCTGGGACAGGAGGGTGAATTTGATCAGACCATAGATGCCGGCATAGAAGGGAAACTGGATAACAATTCCCCAGACCGCCTTGCCAGCTTCCTCAGTCGCCTTGAGAAAGGACCATGGCCGCCAGTGAAAAAGGACACCGAGCATGAGAAAGAAAAAGATGATATTGTTCAAGGTGAGCCAGTTGCCGGCGGGTTTTCCTTTGAGATAGCTGTATAAAGCAATGGCCCCGCCCAACACGATAATGATGTTGAAGCCCGGCCACCAGTTCATCCAGTCTGAAGGCGACTTGGCCGCCTCGCGTGCGGGTGGCTCGTAGATGTTTAGCTTGTCCATGAGTTCGGGTTCAACCACATAAGTGTTTTCCGGACTTGGGTGCATCTTGGCCACGAGGAAGGTGACAACTATGATTATTATTGCCGTCAAAATGAGGTTGAAGGGGTGGAAAATTGTAGTGCCGGTAGAAATGGGACCTGTGATCCAGCCTTCGGCTGTTGCAGACTTGACCAAGGCGTTCCCAGGAGAGGCCATCATCAGGGTGGCTGAACCGGTGAGTCCCGAATGCCAGGTGCAGCCCAGGCCCAGATAGGCGGATGCGACCAATAGCCGGTAGTCCACTTTTGGGTTGCGACGGACAATAAACAGGGCCAAAATGGCGCTACCAATTATGGAGAGACCCCAGGAAAGCCAGGCCGACAGGGTTGAGAAGAGGGCCATGACCACGATGGCCTGAGAGGGTTTGTCCTTGTCCGGCAAGCCTGCCAGCCCATCCAGAAGGCGGCGTACGGGTGGCGAAAGTGCCAGGATGTAGCCCGTCATCATGATGAGGCACATCTGCATGGCGAACTTGAGATAAATCCAAAAGCCCTTGCCCCAGGCTTCGACGCCACCGTAAAGTCGTCCTCCGAAGCCTATCTTTGAGTCGAAGCCCCAGATTAGAGCTAACACGAAAGCAATGATGCTCAGGATCCATACGATTACTAAGGAATCAGGGATCCATTTTTCTGTCCACTTGGTTAACCCGGCGCCCCAATTTTTTAGAAATTCCAATCCAGATTTTTGTTCGTTTTCGGCCATAATAACCTCCTTAGTTAAGAAGTTAACGCCAGCCAAATATATTTTGACCAAAGAGTATGTTTATTCTTTCTATCACCTCCTTTTTCATTAGCTCGGTCTAATTGTTTTGATAATCCGTACTTTCAATACAAAAAAAGCCCCTGTTACAGGGCCACTGCTTCAGGGGTTTTTTACAGCTCTATTCACCGGCAATCCCTTTGATTCAGGTTGCTAGTCAGAAACTCGCACTCTCCGTCATTTCAATTCGCAAAACAATAGTAAATTTGCGTAAAATTGTCAATAGGAAAAAGCACCTTTACTCATGCAAAGCTGCCTTGCCTGTAAGTCATATAGCTTGCCTTCAGGTTATGTTCCGCCTTTTCGGAGTGCATGTCGGCATATTCGAGAGCGATACTCGCCGGGCTAAAATATCACTTAACCCAGCAGACCTTCCTTTTGGTTGCTTGGAATCAGGGATGAATGGATTGATTTTTTTAGTTATTACGATATTATATAAGTAATTTCTTTTGTATATTTTTATAAGAAGTTCTAAGTTAGGGCCTCTTTTTACCCAATTTCAAGTCTTTCAGGAAAGGCCATATTATGTTGAAAAGGGAATACCCGGAGCGTCCAATTGTGGGAGTGGGAGCCGTGATTATGGATGACCAGGTGGTTTTAATGGTACGAAGAAAACAGGAACCTGGGAAAGGACAGTGGAGTTTGCCTGGCGGTGTTGTGAAAGTGGGCGAGTCTCTTAAGGAGGCAATAAAAAGGGAACTCT
>CAZENC010000109.1:0-9099 GCA_964513115.1 uncultured Desulfobacteraceae bacterium
CTAGATCCATCTATTCCATCTTATCCGTCAGTTCTCTTCTCAAGGACAGCATAAAGGGCATCATTCTCAATCGCGTTCCGCCGGAAAAACTTGAAGAAATCAGGGATCATGTAGTCCCTTCCCTTGTCCGGAAAGGAATACCGATCACTGCAACACTTCCGGAAGATCCGGTCCTTTCATTTCGTAGCCTCGCGGAGATAAAGGAGGCGCTCGACGGCCAAATCCTCCAGGGTGGGGAAAACCTCGAGCAACCGGTAAGTGGAATGACAGTTGGGTCAGCCGACCTTAGGGGTCAGCTCCAGCTGTTCAAGAGAGCCTACAACAAAATTATCCTCCTTGCCCCCTCTCCCGGCAGAGAAATAGAAGGAAGCTCAGCCCATCGCCCCGTTGCGGGTATCATCCTTACAGGAGGCCGTAATCCGGCCCTCCAGCTCCTGCAGACCGCCAAAAACACGGGTATCCCTCTTATGCTGGTAAAAGACGACACTTTTTCCGTCCTGGAACGTTTAGACCGGAGCACTCCTCCCCTTTCACCTAAGGATGAGATCAAGGTCCGGTATTTTACAGGACTGATGGATAATAATGGTGCGCTCGATGACTTGATCGAATCCATCACGATCATTCGTTAGCACGCACAGGCAGTAAAAAAGGCATGACAAGGGTAAAAATCCGAAATAAATGAACGATTCAACAAATTTCTCAGCCGATTGTATCCGATACAATCTCGAGGAGTTTATCCGGGGAGATCGGCTTTGACAAAAACAGGTTGGCTCCCGCTTCAAGCCCCTCGGCTTTATCCTCCTCCCGGCTCTTTGCAGTCAAGAATACGATCGGCGTTTCCCTATAATTTTCTCTTTCCCGAATCTTCCTGCAAAGCTCAAAGCCATCCATCTCAGGCATGATGATATCGAGCATCAAGAGATCGTAGCTGCTTTCATCGATTTTTTTAATGGCCTCTTTACCGCCGGAAACAATTATGACCTCATAACCTTCCGGCCTGAGGAGTTCATTTAAGGCTATGCGAACCATTTCATCATCGTCTACAATTAGAATACGTTTTGCCATCGTCTTACTCCTTTCACGATTTAACAACTGGAAGTAGGACCTTTACCTCCGTCCCCTTAAAATGCTGGCTCTTGATTTCAAGTCTTCCCCCGTGGGCCTCTATAATGCCAAAGCAGAGGGAAAGACCCAGGCCGGTGCCTTTGCCCACAGGTTTGGTGCTGAAAAAAGGTTCAAAGACCTTGTCGATATTCTTCTCGGGAATTCCTACACCGGTGTCCTTTATTGACACGGCAACCATGGGAACCTCTTCATCTTCATTTATGTATGAACAAATAGTCAACTCCTTTTTCTTACATCCGGCCGTATCCATCGCGTCCCTGGCATTGGAAATCAGGTTGAGAAAGACCTGTTCAAGCTGATTGGAATCACCCAGGACCTCAGGCAAATCTTCAGACAGCTTTTTCACGACCGAGATGTTGTGGTTCAAGAGCTGTTGGCCTGTGATCATCAGGGCATTCTCAATAGGCAGGTTGATACCAAGCTTCCGAAACTCGGGCTTGGTCTGCCTGGAAAATTCTCTCAGGTGTTCAACTATTTTTTCGATTCGGTCGTTGCATTTGCGAACTAACTCCAACCGCTCCAAGTTGGGACAGTCTTTCTGTGGATTATTTAGTATCACATGGAGGATAGTCTGCGAGGCCATAAGAGGATTGTTGAGTTCGTGGGCAACGCCGGCAACGAGTTCCCCGAGGGCCCGCATTTTGGAGGCCTCGACAAGATGGGCCTGGGCCGCTTTAAGCTTGGCCTCCAGGCGCTTTTGTTCCGTAATGTCTTTGAAGATCCCGGCCGTGCCTATAACCTTGCCGTCCTCATCCCGGACGAGAAAAATCGAGGTCAGAATCGACAGGATCTCATCTTGTTTTCCCTTCAAGTCCATCTCGTAATTTCCGGCCCTTTCATCTGTCCGTAAAAGTTCCATAACATCTCTCGCCTCTTGGATGCCCCTTACATAAAGACGCGAGATATGCTTCCCCATAAGATCTTCTTTCATGTACCCGAGCATTTCCTCGATGGCACGGTTCAGATAGGTTATTTTCCCATTGAGATCGGTTGTCACAATCCCGTCAACGGAGCTCTCCATGATATTTTCAAGAAATTCTTTAGTCTTCCGGAGTTCTTTCTCAAGGGCCTTTCTCTCGGTAATGTCCCGGGCTATCTCCACAAAGCCCGTTGTCTTGCCGGACGGGTCCTTGATGGCCGTGATGGTGCTTAAGGCCGGAAAACGCTCGCCGTTTTTTCTGACACGATCTATCTCCAGCTCACAGACGCCTTCGGTCCTTGACCGTTTTGACATCTCTTTCTGGATACCCCTTTCGCAATCCTCGGGAAGCAGTGTAATCTCCGCTTTTTCTTTGTTGAGCACCTCCTCCTTTGTCCATCCAAAGAGCTTTTCCGCTCCCTTGTTGAATTCGATGATCTTTCCGTAAAAGTCGAGGGCCATAATGCCGTATTCGGTGGCGCTATCCAGTATGCTGTTCAAAAAACGGGAAAGCTCACGATACTCCTCTCTTGATTTCTTAAGTTCCTGGGTCCTGGCTTCAACCATCTTCTCCAGATTGGATGTGTGGTGCTGGATCTGGACTATCATCCGGTTGAAAGAGACTCCCATAAGGCCGATTTCATCTGCGCCATGTATCCTGACCCTCTGGGAAAGGTCACCGGCCATCATCTTGGTGGTTACCTCCGTAAGCTCCTGAATAGGTCTCGTCAGCACCTTAGAAAACGTGAAAGTCAGGATAAAGACCATTGCTATGCCTACAACAACCACGATCAATATGAATCGTTCGGTTTCGTACAGTGCGTGATAGATTTCCTCCTCATAGGTACCCGCTGCTATAATCCAGTCCCACGGTTTGAAGTAAATGTATTTATTGATCTTCTGCCTTGGTTTTTTCTCTCCGAGCTCAGGATTAATCCAAGGATAACGAATGGTTCCCACATCGCCCTCTGGCAGAGACAGGGAATCATCAACCATGTAGCGGATATATTCAAAACCTGACGAATCTCTCGAATCAATGATTTGTTGCCCTTCCTTGGCCGGGTGGACCTTTAGGGTGCCTTTGCTGTCGATGATATAGGCATAACCGGTATCTCCGACCCTGATCCTCTTTATCTCGTGCCTGAGGGATCTGGCTTTTTGCTCCTTCACACCTACATAAAGGGCCCCTATGACGGTCCCGTTCATCCCTTTAATGGGCTCATATGCAGTGATATACCAGTCATCCACCACATAGGCCCGTCCTCTGTAGGAACGCCCCGCTAAAATCGCCTCCACCACGGGACTACTCGTAGGGATGAATGTCCCTACGGCCCTTTTGCCATCCTTCCCTATTACATTGGTTGAAATCCGAAGGAGATGTCCCCCCTCAATCCTCTGGAAAATGGTACAGGTCCCTCCCACCAGGTTCTGGACTTCATCCACAAAACGCGTGTCTTTGCTCAATGGGATATTCCCTACTCTCCAAAAAGGTACGGTGACAGAAAGTCGTTCACCGGTAAATTGATTAACAGCTTTGAAGCTGACTGCTTTTTCCGGCACAATTTCGATTTTATGTCCGTAGCGATAAAGAATATCACGTGCAACTTTCAGGTCAGAGACAACTTTCATCTGGACCATCTCCTCCTGCACCTTGCACATGGAGTAGATATTCCTGACCAAATGTTCCAGATCTTCCTCTGACGCATTCCGGAGGGCTTTACCAAAACGGTCCATGGATAGGTAGGCGACACACATTAAAGGAAGTAATACCAGAAAAAGGGTAACAATAATGAGCTTTGTGCGGATTCTAAGATTACGGAAAGAGGGTACGGGCATTTACGTTCCTCATGAACTTATGCATATGAGCAAGTAAAGAATCCACGCCCAAAGGACGTGTCTTTTATAAACCCCTAAAAGGGGCTGTGATCATAGATAATCTTGTGAGTGCAAAGTGACTAAAATTGTCTAAAGTGATCTAAAGTTAAGGAATTCTTTTGTTCTATAAATTAGATGGAGCGAAGCGACACAATAACTTTAGGCACTTCAAACTTTAGCTCATTTTAGGCACTCTTAGTAGTTTATCCAGGCGTAGCCAAGGGATTCTGACCATGCCAAAAGGGCATGATTTTCAAAAATTCAATAAATATTCCGACTTTTAAACACATTTTTATTAGAACACAAGCTTCTCCCGTATGTAAACCCCTGATTCGATCTCCCCCGGGCGATTAAAGCTCCCTGCAGCCCGTCTCCGTAGCAGGCTACTGCGGAGGGTGGGCAAACTCCGGCGAGGAGTTCGGCTGAGGCTCACTCGAAGGCCTCATGTTGATTCGCTAAGGGAAATGCCCTCGGCCATAAGTTCGGGCCGAATGGCTCTCCGTGCAATTTCAAAGCACACTGTGGCTTAGTATACTGGATCGGGGTAGGTTACCATGCCTCTGGGCTTTTCCACCATCCGGTACATGACGGGCGACTCCCAGCCTCCTTCAACTAAATCATCTTCTATCTCAGTGAGGATGCCGTCATGGATGGCCCAGCTACGCCCCCTGACAGTGTTTGCAAACTCCGGCTTACGAAAGGGTGTGCTGTCATCCAGTTTATTAGAAAGCTTTTCTCCGGGTTGAAACAGCTCATTGATCCTTTTCATCTGGACGTAACCATCAAAATAGCTGAAGTCATGCCTCTCATAGGTAATCGCATTATGATAAAAGAGCGCCTCCAACCTTATACTCTTTATGTCAAAAATCCGGCAGAAAAAATCGAGCACACGGATTACTTCGCGGGTCAAACCCAGTCCCTTCGTAATCTGACCGGGAAAGAGGCCCGCTTCCATTGCCTTTTCTTCCTCGGGCAGATTCCTGGACGCCCAACCGAATAGTGTGTCTATCCCTTTTTCATCCACATTTGTTTTGAACCTTGAGGATACGGGATCATTAACAATGAGAAAATCCCATTCAATCTGCGTAAAATCATTTGTATCCGAGAGCTGAATAGAGTAAAGGGGATCCTCTTGACCTAAAAGCTTGATTTCAACCAGACAGGTTCTGTCCCCACGCGGAGAGAATATGCGTACAACCTTTTCACCGTCTTGATTACACAGGGATAGGGGATCAATCCCAAAATCATGAAAAAGAGAAGGGGGGATAAGCGTCCGATAAAGGCCCTCTTTTTGGGGGCTGGAAAGGCGGCTGATTTTATTGATCCAGGACATGGTCCAGTGTCTCCTAATAGTATATTTTAATTAGACCATTTCCACCGGGAAGTCAAAAAAAACGGTCAAGATTTTTAATTGACCGGGTTTCCTCCCATCTGTTAGGATTTAGTCCTAAAACCGCGTTGCAGGAGGCGACCTTTGGGACAACATGACATTAAAACACTGGGATCGATCTTTGTCTATTCAGACGAGATGGGTTGGTTTGATTTCGGCCCAGACCATCCATTCAAACCTGAGAGGGCCACAAAGACATATGAACTGTGCACGCGGTACGGGGTCATGAATCAACCATGGATGGAAGTCCTCGAACCTGAAACCATAGACATTGCCCTTCTCAAACTTTTTCACGAGCCCGAATACCTCAGGCTCCTGGAAGAATCAAGCGCGGGAAAAGTGCGTCTCGAGATTCTTGAAAGGGGCCTTGGTACTGCAGACAACCCTATCCTTCCAGGTATCTACGAATGGTCTCTATTGGTAGCAGGGGGCACACAGGCAGCCATGGATAAAATCATCAAGGATGATGCTCTTGTTGCCTTTAATCCCCTGGGAGGATTCCATCATGCTATGCCGGGCCACGCCGAGGGTTTCTGTTACATTAACGACATCGCAATTGCCATTATGTATGCCTTACGCAAATCTCCGGGGTTAAGGATAGTTTACATTGACATTGACGCCCACCATGGAAACGGCGTACAGGAGGCCTTTTATAAAGACCCGGGAGTCCTGTTTATTTCCCTTCACGAAACCGGGAAGACCCTTTACCCCTGGTCAGGCTACGAAACAGAGATCGGAGAGGGAGACGGCAGGGGCTTTACGGTCAACCTGCCCCTCGAGCCGGGATGTGACGATGAGGTTTATAACTTTGTCTTGGATGCAGTAGCCTTTCCTCTTATCAAGTCCTATTCACCGGACCTGATTGTGGCTGAGCTCGGGGCTGATGCCCTTATATCGGACCCACTCACTCACCTAAAGCTGACAAACAACAGCTATCAGAGGGCTGTCAAGGGGATAACGGAACTCTGCCCCAGGGTTCTCGGCCTCGGAGGGGGAGGCTACGATCTCTACCGAACCTCCAGGTGCTGGACCCTGGCCTGGTCTATCTTGAATCATATAAAGCCTGCTGATGAATTTGCAGGCCTCGTCGGGGGGATGATGTTCGGGCCGGAAATGGAAGTGGGCAGCCTTTACGACCATCCATACGCAACAGATGGAGAGATAAAAGAGAAGGCCTTTAATGAAGCCCAAAGGGTGGTAGACTATATCAAAAAAGAAATATTTCCTGTCCACGGAATTTAGTAAGTATCATGTTGTCAAAATCACAGATCTGAGGTTATCAAATCCTGGGCCTTAAAATAATCAGACAAAAAAATTCTGTGCGACCAAGGCTTTTATGGACGCTAATTTATGAATCCAAAAACCAAAAAAGATAAGGTTGAGCACATCAACCTCGTGCTACGTGCGATTCACAATATCAATCTACTCATTGCTAGAGAAAAGGATCGTAACCGCCTGATTAAGGGAGTCTGTGACAACCTTACAGAAAACCTCGGTTATCATAACGCGTGGATTGCGTTGTTCGACGAGTCTGGAAAACTGGTGACGACGGCAGAAGCCGGCCTGGGTGATCGATTCTATCCTCTTATCTCGCGACTGCGAAATGGCGAGCTTACCGATTGTGCTCGCAGAACCCTTTCCCAATCAGGCCCGATGGTGACGGAGAATCCTGAATCTGCCTGCGCCGACTGTCCCCTGTCGGCAAGTTATGGTGAAAGAGGAGCGATAACGATCCGCCTGGAACACGAAGGAAGGATTTACGGTATCGCAAGTGTTTCCGTCCCCAAAAATCTTGCTACGGATAAGAAAGAGAAAGGCCTGCTAAAAGAGGTCGCTGGAGATGTCGCTTTCGCCCTTCACAGCCTGGAGCTGGATGAGAAGTACAAGCGAACGGCGGATGAATACCGTACCATTTTTGAAACTACAGGAACCGCGACAATCATCATCGAAGACGATACATCCATATCCCTGTCGAACAAGGAGTTTGAAAACCTCTCCGGCTACACCAAAGAGGAAATAGAGGGTAAGAAAAGCTGGACGGATTTTGTTGAGGACAAAAATACTCTCTTAAGAATGAAAGCCTATCACTATGTCCGAAGAATCGATCCGGATGCCGCCCCAAGAAATTATGAGTATAAATTCATTGATAGATACGGCACGGTCAAAAATATCCTAACAACCTTTGCCATGATTCCAGGAACTAGGCGAAGCGTGGGATCTTTTCTTGATATCACCGAACTGAAACGAGCAAAAGGAATTATAAGTGAAAGCGAGCAGCGCTTCCGGGAGCTGGTTCAAAATTCCCTCACCGGTATTTCCATTGTCCAGGATGACGGGGTCGTTTATCAAAACCCCGAGCAGGAGAGACTTGTTGGCCCTTTACCGAGGAAATTCATACTGGCAGACCTTGAGATCATACATCCTGAGGACCTTAAAAAGGTGAAACAATTCTATCAAGGGGTAACCTCGGGGCAGTTTCAAACCCTGGATTTGGATTTCAGGTTTTATTCCCCTAACCCTGAAGGCAACACACTTGACATAAAATGGGTTTACTGTCGGGTGAGTCCCGTAGAATATCAAGGAAGGAATGCTATATTGATTAATATGATGGACATGACCAATGCCAAGGAACTCGAACGACTGTTGAGAATTCAGGATAAGATGAGCTCCCTGGGACGTGTAGCTGCAGGCATTGCCCATGAAATACGAAACCCGCTTTCAGGCATCAATATATACCTGGACACCCTGGAAAAAATCTACAATGACCCGGAAAGCTTGGAAAAGGTCAAAGGAATTCTTACACATCTCCACTCGGCCTCAAACAAGATCGAATCCGTTATAAGGAGAGTCATGGATTTTTCAAAACCCAGTGAACCCAAGCTGGTTTTGACGGACATAAATCAACCCATAGAAGACGCCATCGGCCTAAGTTCGGTCACACTGAGAAAAAGCGGTATAAGGCTCGAGAAAAACTTATCCAGGGACCTGCAACCGATCTATGCGGACCCGAACCTGATTGAAGAAGTTATACTAAACCTGATTACCAATGCCGCTGAAGCCATGAAAAATATGGATGGAGAAAAGAAAATAGAGGTTGCCTCATTCGTAGAAAATCGCCACATCATATTAAAGGTCTCCGATTCAGGTCCTGGTGTGCCTTCAGCCCTCAAAGACAAAATATTTGATCCCTTTTATACTACCAAAAGTGAAAGCACGGGGATAGGGCTAAGTCTCAGTCACAGGATAGTAACCGACCACGGTGGATCTTTAACCGTGTGTACTGGTAAATTGGGGGGGGCAGAGTTTGCAATTGAGATTCCAATCAAAAAACCAAGTGCTTGATTCTACGTATTAGGGATTAGGTACTTGTTGCTGGATACTGGGTTTTAGGTTATGGTAAATGGCCTCCACAACCCAATAGCAAATAACCAATACCGAATACCCAATACCCAATATCGGGGAGAGTAGCGTCCCTCATGATTACCTACTCCATATATATAATTGATGATGAAGAGACCATAAGGGAAGGAATAAAAATGGCCCTTAAGGCGGACTACCATGTGGATGCCTTTTCTACAGCAGAGGCTGCAATCGAAGCAATGAAAAGCGACCCACCGGATTTGGTCCTGCTTGACATAGGATTGCCGGGCATGAACGGGATTGAAGCTCTTCAAAATATAAAGAGTCAACACCCTGAAGTTCTGACCATCATGATAACAGCTTATGAAGATGTAACCACGGTGGTTTCCGCAATGAAGCTTGGTGCCTATGACTATGTTGTGAAGCCTAT
>CAZENC010000110.1:0-9054 GCA_964513115.1 uncultured Desulfobacteraceae bacterium
AGAGCTGGCATGAGAGAACAAATAAGAGGGGTCTCAGCCTTTTGCCATTTCCCAAGAGTGTATGATTACCAATATCAACGATGAGGTTTATCCGGGATTGGATGCCCTTCTTTAACTCCTCATCTATTTTCTTAACATGCTCTTGGTAATGACTTAATACCGTGTTTTCCGTATCCATAGTGACGCTTATACCTTAATTGAGCGATAAATACTCTGCTATTTCGGGCTTTGTTGATTAGCAGTATGTAAGGATAATAATTTACGTCCGGGAATATTACAACTCATTTAACAAAGGAATTTTTTCCATCCATTCCTGATATCCAAATCCGAAATCATATGATTTCCCCCACAACGTCATAATCATGCGCATCCGTTATCAATACCGGCATAATCTCGCCAGCCACACCCTCTCCCTTATTAATCAACACCTGTCCGTCCACATCCAGGGCCATTGTCTCCGTCCTTCCCTTCAATAGCAAATCTGTCTCCGGGCTCACACCTTCAATCAAAACCGGTAAAGTTTGACCAACCAGACGTTGATTCAGCTTTCCTGAAATTTCCTTCTGGAGAGTCATAATCGTTTTCTGCCTTTGCTGAGCAATTTCTCTCTTAACGGTTGACTTAAAGCGGGCCGCCCTTGCCCCTTTTTCCCGGCTGAAAATAAATGTGCCTAGGTTATTGAATTCAACCCTCTTCACAAAATCGCAAAGCTCATTAAACATATTTTCCGTTTCCCCTGGAAATCCGACCATAAGAGTCGTTCTCAGGCTTATCTTACGTCTCCCGGACCTTATCCTTTCAACAAGCTCCAATGGTGTTTCACCGGAAGAGTTCCTTCCCATTGCTTCTAAAAGCCTTCCATTTACGTGCTGCAAAGGCAAATCCAGGTAAGGACAAATAGCCTCCTCGGAATTAATCAATTCCAGAAGTCGGTCAGAAATTTCACCGGGATAGCAGTAAAGCAAACGAATCCACCTGACTCCCCTGATGCAAACCAGCCTCTCTAACAAATCTTCGAGACAAATATCTTCGTCAAGATCTTTTCCATACATGGTAGTGTCTTGTGCGATCAGGTTGATCTCTTTGACTCCCGATTGCACCATCTCCTCGGCCTGTATGCACAATGATTCCAGTCCACGACTACGATAAGGCCCTCTCAAACTGGGGATGATACAGTATGAACATCTATGGGAACATCCATCGGCAATCATAAGGTACGAGCTGTAGAACGGAGATATCTGAATTCTTGGGACAGTATGGTCTGCTATATGGACGGGCCTGCTGAGATAAATTGGAACAATAGATAAAGGTGAACTTTTCTCCAAGATATCCGCAACACGATGGATTTCACCAGTACCCAACCATCCATCTACCTCAGGGATCTCTTTCGTCAGTTTATATCCATATCTCTGGACAAAACAACCTAACACCACGACCTTTTTTAAGTTACCGTGCGCCTTGAGATTTACGGCTTCAAGGATCGTGTCAATTGTCTCTTCAACAGCGGGCCTGATAAAGCCACAGGTGTTGATGACTGCAAACTCAGCCTCAGCAAGGCTTTGTGCAATTACAAAACCGCTTGCTCGGAGCAATCCTAGGACATGTTCACTGTCAACCAGATTCTTGGCACATCCCAGGCTTATAAGAAATACCCTGCCTTTTTTGCCAATGGATGCTGCCACTTATAAGCCCCCTAATTATAAAGCAGTTCTCGGCAAATAAGCCGCCGCTCCATTTTAATTACAATCCAGCCCTCTGAAAAAGCTTGTTTATGTCCAGCCTGTTGACACTGTCCGTGAAAATTTCCCCCAACACAGTTTCGGCTGCACCACGCCCTGAAAAATTGTACCTTGCACCTTCTCCGCTGATGTTTTCCCTTGAGAGAACCTTGTCGTTTTTCACCAACCTGGCTTCATAGCCCATTTTGAAGACCCAATCACGGCCCGCTCTATCGAGGAAAAATTCGTTCAGCACAATTAATAATTGGGGAACCTCTTCTGATTCTTGAAGAACAGGAATCAGACCATCATTTTCCATTCTCCTCCTGAATACTTCCCTCATAATACCAATAACCCGGTAGATACCGGCATTAAGTTCAGCCTCGTTATGCTGTGCCACGCTGAGGGAAAAATTTCCTGAAAAACCCGGTAACTCATTCTTGGCTACTTTGCCCAAGTCCTCCTTGTTGGTCCGGGAATCCTTAATTTTCAAAAGCACTTGCTTGCCCTTTAATTGAGCTGATGCCGGCGGAAGTTGATAACTGACCTTCAATTCCGGGATCGAAGCACATGAAGCTGTGAATATAAAAAGCATTAAAATTACTAACATTATCCCGCATCCTTGATTTATCTCTCTCATTGCCCTATCCTCCGTAGATTGAAGATTTTCGATCACCCTATCCCATCAGGCTGATATGTCAAGTAAAACGACCAGAGTAAATAAATCGAAACCTGAAGTGCCTCTGTCTTCGGAAGACAGGCATCTTTTCAATGCCGCCTGGGAAACAGCCAGGGTAAATCATGGTCAAGAATTCACCTTTTACCTGCCAGGGATGATCAGGTACGGGAAGGAACGGGGCCGTTACCCGGCCATATCTATTACCGGAGACCGGTGTGATCTTCAATGTGAGCATTGCAAAGGAAAACTTTTGGAGCCCATGTTGAAAGCCGAAGACCCTGACCGCCTGGGCGCAATGTGCCAAAATTTTGCGAAGAATGGAGCCCATGGCATCCTTTTGACTGGTGGTTCAGATCAGAAAGGGAGGCTTCCCTGGAAACACTATGGAGAGACAATAAAAAAAATCAAGGACGATACCGCACTTTTTGTCTCCGCACACACCGGTTTCATTGATCCATTCACCGCCAAGTTATTAAAACAGGCCGGAGTGGTCCAGGCCCTCATAGACGTTATGGGAGATGAAGAAACTGCGACCCGAGTCTACCACTTAAGCAGCCTGGATCAGGTTCATGTTGCACTTAAGGGAATCAAAAAAAGTGGCCTTGAACTCATTCCCCACATTGTTGCTGGACTGTTCTATGGTAATATAAGGGCCGAGTATAAAGCTTTAGAAATAATCCGCCGTTACAAGCCAAAGGCCCTGGTAATAGTCGTTCTCACGCCACTTCAAGGAACGCCTATGTTTAATGTTTCACCCCCCTCTCCACTGGAAATCGGCCGTTTAATTGCGAGGGCCAGGTTGATGATGCCGGAAGTGCCCATTTCTCTGGGATGTGAAAGGCCAAGAACCAGGGACGGTTGGGTGATGGAAAAGTTGGCTATTCGGGCCGGGGCAAACCGAATGGCGGTTTGGTCAGATTCTGCCATACAGGAGGCCAAAAATCTCGATCTAAGGCCCCGATTTCAGGCTACCTGCTGCTCCCTAAGCTACAGGCCTGAATTCGCCGGGACCGGCCCAATGGGTTTCTGAACACCCACCGTGGCTCCTGATTGTCTTTACCCAAACGCTAAAAAAATTGACGGCCGCGGGCCTACACCCTTTTCTTTGCCTGTTCTCGATAGACACTTTTGGTTGACACTTGTTAAAAATTGTAATAAAAAGCGATCAAAATTATTCATTTCCTATCTGCAAATGAACCACGCTGAGAGACTAAGAATAACTTTTATGGGTGTTCTCTTACGTATGGCGTCAAGCTTTTGATCAAGGATCTTTGATACCTCTTCTGCCAAAGAATAGGGGCTCTACATAAATTTCCTTTACCGGTTTTTCGCGTCTTTCTAAAAACTGACATAAACATTTTTTAGATTAGTGAATTGAAGTAAAGGATTCAATTTCTAAAATATAACTAACTTAAAAAGGGAGGTAGATGGAATGGGAAATGCCGATTTGACGAAACAAAGGGCAAATATCTACAAGTTTCTTTCCACACTTTATCGAGACGAAATTTCGGAGGATCTTGTAACAAAACTGACGGATAAAGAATTTGTCGCAAAGCTGAAGGATTTTTCAAAGGGGTGTAAATTTAATGACTTAGGCAAAAGCCTGGACAAGATGGCAAAATACCTCGCAAGGGGCAAATTGAACCACTACAAGGATCTGGGCTACGAATATGCCGATATATTTCTCAATGCGGGTGAGAATCCGGCATTGCCTTACGAGTCAGTCCATGCAACTGGCGAGCCGGTGGTTATGCAGAAGTCCGTTTTTGACGTTCGTGCGGCTTACCGCAAGGCAGGAATCCACAAATCAGACGATTACAAGGACCTGGACGACTATATTGCCGTAGAACTGGAATTTGTCCGCCACCTTCTCGAAAAAGGGGACATTGCTGCTGCAGCCGATTTTCTCAACAATCATTTAATGAACTGGATACCTGAGTTCCACGCTGCCCTTTACGGGGCTGCCGCTCTTGACTTTTATAAAGGCCTTTCGGCATTCACCTTGAGTTTTCTCTTTCACGACCTTTACCCGGAAAACCCGGATTACCAGAGTACCGTAAAAGGCCTGAGCGAAATCATCGATCAACTCAAATTGGGCGACGATTACGTAACCTTAGCAAAGGGCGCAAAAGAAGAAGAACCTGAAAAGGCCATACCCACCCATTGCTACACTTGCGGCGCGCTTTGCGGCCAGGTTGGCACGGTCAGGGACGGGATTTTGATGAAGACCGGCGGCCTCAAAGGTGACCCGAAGAGTGGCGGGCTCATCTGTCCCAAGGGAGCAAACAACAAGAGCTATGTTTACAGCGCTCACAGGCTTAAAGAGCCCCTTATTAAAGAAAACGGCAGATTTAGAAAGGCCTCCTGGGAGGAAGCTCTCGATCTCGTGGCCGAAAAACTGAAGTCCTTTGATCCAGCCTCAGTGCTTTACTTCAGGGGCAACGACTGGAACAATTTTTATCATGAGGCCCTGTTTGACCACTACGGTGCCCACAAGGTCACGCATAGGCCTATGTGCGATAATGCAATCCGCATGGCCAATGAACATAACCTCAACGATAAGCGCCCATGGCTCAATACAGCGGAATCAGACTACATGGTCTTTTTCGGGCAAAATCCCCTGGCCACCTCCTACGGGTGGAGGCAGACCGGTATGATAAAAAAAGCCTTGAAAAAAGGCGCTAAACTGGTTGTTTTTGACCCGAGGAAATCGGAGTCCGCTGCCGCAGCCACTGACTGGATCCAGCCCATACCCGGAACCGACGGCGCGATTGCCACGGCCATGTGCTATGTGATCGTAAAAAATGATCTTTATGACAAGGATTTCGTGGAAAATTGGACCCACGGGTTCGAGGATTTCAAGAAGAGGCTCCTTGGTGAAGAAGACGGCATCGCCAGGACGCCGGAATGGGCGGAAAAGATCAGCGGTGTACCGGCTGAAACCATTGAACGTATTGCCAGAGAATTTGCAGCGGCCAAGGCCAAGGGAGTTGGAAGCTGGGCTGGTACATCCCAGTGCCCGAATGGATATGAAACTACCATGGCCGTCCAGGCCTTGAACGGCCTCTGTGGCACCTTTGACGCCCCCGGCGGTCCCAGTCTTCCGTTCAAGCGTAAACTGAAACCCGCCTGGGGAGAGGGTCAGACTAAGCCCCCCGCAAACAGTCCCCCTAAACTGGATAAGGTAAATATGTGGGCAGGCGCAATCCCGTCATACTTCCCGAAGGACGTTGCCGAGGGCAAAATCAAGGCGATGATCAACTGGTTTGGTGATCCGATTCTTTCCTGGGGAAATGAGATAGCCACGGCCAAGGCGTGCAAGGACCTTGAATTTCTGGTTACGATTGATGCGTGGATGCCCAATGTTGGTCCTCTGAGTGATGTGGTCCTGCCGGATGTTGTCGCTGCGGAAGACAGCCAGGTAAAAGCGGATTGGCTTTATGAGGCATTCATTGCCTACTATGCCCAGTTGGTAAAACCACTGTACAACGTGAGACCATGGTGGTGGATGTGTAAGGAAATAGCAAATCGTCTGGGTCTCGGTGAGCACTTCCCCTGGGAGGATATCAACGAAGCCAATGAAAATATGCTTAAAGGCACTCAGTGGTCATTTGAAGAGCTGAAAGAGAAAGGCTTTATCATTACTGACGAGGCCGAATACTATAAATACAAAAAGTGGGGATCGCTTAATGTGCCCGAAGGTTACGGCTCCTCAGGTAAGACAAAGACCGGCAAATACAATTTCAGGAACCCTGTTGCCGAAGAAAAGGGTGCGGAGACAATGCCAGATTACATTGAGCCCCCCGAGGAGTTGAAACCTGATAATGATTATCCCCTTATATTCGGAAACTTCAGGCTCCTGGAACATGAACACAGTTCCACCTTCAATAACTATGCCTTGATGAGGATACGGCCCACCAACCCCCTCTGGATCAATGTAAAGGATGCGGAAGAAAGGGGTATTGAAAAAGGAGACAAGGTTATTGTGAGGTCTCCATGGGGCCACAAAATTTTGGTTGCACATCCGACTGAGGATATCAGGAAGGGCGTAGTTGGCTCTGCTGGCGGATACGGACACATCCGGGGCCTTGAAGCGGATCCCAAGTATCGACAGTTTGGCGGGACCAACACCCCGGGGCTGATAAAATCAAATTCACCTGATCCGAACGCGGGCAACCCGATGATCAAGTATATTAAGGTGCAGGTTGACGCTGCGTAAAACTTAGAAGAGTATAATTGAGGCATCATCGGATTTTCAGGGCAGGGAATTAAAATGCCCCGTCCTTATGGGCGGGGCATCTTTTTTGCAAATTAAGGAGGATTAATTGCGTTTACATAAAGGTTATCTCCTCTATTTCCTTTACGCAGGTCCCCAGGTTATGCCATCAACAACTTTTGTTTTGTTTTCCTCGGCCATTCCCGCTAAGGCGGTAGCCCCTATTGTGTCTGCTGTGAGAATTGTTATTTTTAGTGTATTATCAGCCTGCTTCACCCAGGTTACTGTAAAATCACCAATATCGGTCCCCGGAGCTGCAGCCGCATTAGCACCCAGGTAATCATCAGTATTTAAGTAGCCGGCTATTGCGAACGGGGCCGTTTTTTCCACGAGGATATACTTGGCATACCCATGATTGAATCTCGCAACCGCCTCTGAAAGACCGCCGTTTAGAGCCGCTATCTTGGCGTCCTCCTGCATGGAAAAGAACTTAGGCACTGCCACTGCGGCCAGGATCCCCATGATGATTATCACGGCAATGATTTCAATAAGAGTAAAACCCTCTTCGTTTCTCAAAAGCCTCTTTTTTTTCTTCTTTGTATTCATGATTAATCCCTCCTTAATATTTCGTAGCTTTTTTGCTCCTTTTTCGTGTTGTTTTGTAATCATATACTGCATATATAATGCCAGAATTAATCCGTAAATAAAATAAATTCAATATTGTTTTCCTGCATTAATTGATTATTGTATAAAATCAATTATATAGGCCACTAACAGCTTTTCCCAAATATTAACTGCAACGGCAGAAAAAGAATAAAAAGTTAGCCTTATCAAGCTACATATTATGTGGGTTTCCCACCATATTTTGTAGGTTTCGCCGTTTTATATTGAAAGATAAAGGGCTTAGCAATGGCGCTTCTAATATTGATGACTTCGTAAAAAGTTGGACTTGACCTTACCTGTCCTTCCTGCGAAAGCAGGAACCCAATTATATCAAGCAATTATGGACTCCCGCTTTAGCGGGAGTGACGTGATTTTGACTTTTTGCGGGGCTGTCAATTGTGTCCCAGAAGTTTCGAGACCTTTGAAAATCTGAATTTTAAAGAATGAGATCCTCCCCCCCGACTTGATGCGGAGTCAAGATGATTTGTAAGGCTGGGTAGCAAGGTAGGGCAATAGGAATTCTAACTTCTGACTACAATTCGGTACAAATGAGGCTTAATTGACGTATCAACTGCCGGATCGTTTAAATTGATCCACATCTATGTTAAATTTCTTTACCCTGTGCCACAGGCTTCTTTCGCTGACCCCTAGAAGCCTGGCCGCCGTCACCTGGACACCGCCGGCACTCATAAGTGCCTTGGTAATCATTCTTCTTTCAAATTCATTAATACGTTCGTCAAGATTCAGGGCTTCGTCAAAATCCAGTTTCTCTTCTTTCGGGCTTTCCGCTTGTTCGGTGATGCCGGACGGCAAATGCACGGGTTCAATGACCTCTTTTGCCATCACACATGCCGATTCAATGGCATTTTTCAATTCGCGGACATTTCCCGGCCAATCATAGACCGTAAGTAATTGCATGGCCTCGGAGGAGACACTGAGCTTTTTTCCAGATTGCCTCACGAATTTATCGATTAGAATCGGGATATCCTCCCTCCTTTCCCTCAGAAGCGGAAGACGGACCGTAAAAACATTTAGCCGGAAAAAAAGATCCTCCCGAAATTGCCCTGTGTCTACCATCACGGAAAGTTCCTTGTTTGTGGCAGCAATAATGCGTACATCCACCTTGACCGGCTGGGTCCCCCCGACCCGTTCAATCCGGGACTCCTCGATTGCCCTAAGCACCTTGGCCTGGATTGACAAAGGCATGTCACCTATTTCGTCCAAAAAGATTGTACCGCCGCTGGCAATCTCGAGCTTACCTATCTTTCTTGTGCTTGCTCCGGTAAACGCACCTTTCTCATGCCCGAACAGCTCGCTTTCAAGAAGCCCTTCCGGAATTGCCGCACAATTGATTGCCACAAAAGGCTTTCCCTTACGCCGGCTGTGTTCATGAAGACTATTTGCGAAAAGTTCCTTCCCGGTACCGGTTTCTCCGAGGAGCAGGACAGTGGAATCGGTAGGTGCGACCTTAATAATCTGGTAAAACACCGCCCGCATGGATTTACTCTGACCAATGATCTGAGGAAACAGCTCCCGGGCCTCTACCTTGCTCAAAAATTCGGCAACCCGGTCAAACGCCCGGGTATAGCGGGTCATTTCATCTTTTCTTGACTGTTTATCTTCTTTTTCAGCCTGAGTCACTACTCCGAGCGTATCCGTCTTTTCAACAAATCGCTCCATAGGATTAATAATAAATCTCACAATCAGCACACCCGAAATCAGCGAAAAGAGTATTAATAAGGCTCCCCAAAAGAACAAATATCTTGCGGGATCAAGGC
>CAZENC010000111.1:0-8964 GCA_964513115.1 uncultured Desulfobacteraceae bacterium
AAGGCGATGGATACCATGATTCCGTTTTCGTGCAGACCGCGACTCGGGCCGCAGCACAGGCCGGAGGAGTTTTGATCCGGAAGATGCGTCCTTTCGAAGAGTCCCATGGCTTCGCTTCCCATAACGATGCAGTAGTGGAACAACCCTATGGGGTGCTCAATACAGTGCCCCCGCCCTTTGGGTGGGGATTCTTTAGTATGTGATATCCCCATGATAGCTCTGAAGCGACTTGACAGCGCCATGCCCGCGCCTGTTTCTTTCAATGCCCCTTGCAGCCGCTAATGCGGCGGATAATGTTGTAATGTAGGGAATCTTATACTTGATGGCCGACTTCCGGATGTAGGAATCGTCATGTTTGCTGAGCTTGCCGCTCGGGGTGTTTATGACAAGTTGAATTTCATAGTTCATAATGCCGTCCACGATATTGGGGCGGCCCTCATGCATCTTTAAAATGAGTTCCGAGTCGATTCCGTGTTGAGCCAGAAATCTATTGGTGCCGTTTGTTGCCTTGATTTTAAAGCCCAGTTTATCAAACTGGCGGGCCACTTCGAGGACGGCAGGCCTGTCTTTTTCCGACACGGTTATTAATACGGTCCCCTCGGCAGGAAGGACCTGCTGTGCCGCTTCCTGGGCCTTAAAGAACGCAAGTCCGAAGGAGTCGGCCAGACCCAAAACTTCTCCGGTGGATCGCATTTCAGGGCCTAAGATGGGATCCACTTCGGGGAACATGTTAAACGGAAAGACCGCTTCCTTGACGCCGAAGTGTGGAATGGATCTGGGTCTGATGTCAAGGTCGGCGATCTTCTTGCCCAACATGATCTGGGTTGCCAATCGAGCCATGGAAATACCACATACCTTTGATACGAGCGGAACGGTTCGGGATGCGCGCGGGTTGGCCTCAAGAATATAAACCATATCATTTGCAATGGCATACTGGATGTTCATCAGGCCGACGACATTGAGTTCGACGGCGATTTTTCTGGTATATTCGTATATTGTGTCAAGGTGTTTGGCCGGTATGCTGATTGGCGGTATTACACAGGCTGAATCACCGGAATGGATTCCAGCCAGTTCGATATGTTCCATAACAGCAGGCACAAAAGCGTCAGTTCCGTCGGATATTGCGTCAGCCTCAGCCTCAATGGCGTTTTCCAAAAACTTGTCGATCAGGATCGGGCGTTCAGGCGATACATTTACAGCGGCAGCCACATAATGCTTAAGCATTTTCTCGTCATGAATCACTTCCATTGCACGGCCTCCTAACACATAAGAGGGCCTGACCATAAGGGGATAGCCTATCTTTTCAGCCACAGCGAGTGCTTCTTCCAGGTTGCTGGCCATGCCTGATTCAGGTTCCGGGATACCCAATTTATGCATCATATTACGGAAACGATCACGATCTTCGGCAAGGTCGATTGTATCAGGAGATGTCCCCATGATCTTGACACCGGCCTCTGATAGTTCGCCGGCAATATTTAGCGGAGTCTGCCCCCCGAACTGCACAATAACCCCTTCAGGTTTCTCCTTTTCATATATACTCAAGACATCCTCGACCGTGAGCGGCTCAAAATAGAGTTTGTCCGATGTGTCATAATCCGTTGACACGGTCTCAGGATTGCAGTTGACCATAATGGACTCAAAGCCTTCTTCACGGATGGCAAACGCGGCATGAACACAGCAGTAGTCGAATTCAATTCCCTGCCCAATCCTGTTCGGCCCACCGCCCAATACCATGATTTTGCGCCTGTCGCTGATCTCAACTTTATCGGGGGCATTATAGGTGGAAAAATAATAGGCCGCATTTTCCACTCCGCTGACAGGGACTGGTTCCCACCCCTCTGTAACACCCAAAGATGTGCGTTTTTTCCTGATATCTCTTTCGGGGATCTGGAGCAGCCCGGAAAGATAACGGTCCGAAAAACCGTCTTTTTTGGCCTGCGTAAGTAGCGTATCAGGGATATCCTTTCCCCTGTATTTCAGGATTTTCTCTTCTAAGTCCACTAATTCTTTCATTTGCTCAATAAACCAGGGCTTGATATAGGTCTTTTTATATAGGGTTTCAATGCCGGCACCTTTTCTGAGTGCCTCGTACATGATAAACTGCCGTTCGCTGGACGGTTCGGCTAACAGGTCCAGGAGCTCGTCAAGGGATTTTGCATGAAAATCCTTTGCAAATCCCAGCCCGTACCGGCCTATCTCCAGGGATCTGATGGCCTTCTGGAATGCCTCTTTGTAGTTTTTCCCAATACTCATCACCTCGCCCACAGCCTTCATCTGGGTGCCCAATTTATCCTCAGATCCTTGAAATTTCTCAAAGGCCCAGCGGGCGAATTTGACAACTACATAATCCCCGGATGGTGCATATTTATCCAGGGTGCCTTCCCTCCAGTAAGGGATTTCATCTAAGGTCATGCCTCCAGCCAACATGGCAGAGATCAGGGCAATGGGAAAACCGGTGGCCTTGGAGGCGAGGGCGGACGATCTGGAAGTCCTGGGGTTGATCTCGATCACCACTACCCTGCCGGTCTTGGGATCATGGGCGAACTGGATGTTTGTACCTCCGATGACCTTTATGGCCTCTACAATATCATAGGAGTATTTTTGAAGCCGTTCTTGAAGTTCAGGGTCTATGGTGAGCATTGGTGCAGTGCAATAGGAATCGCCCGTATGGACTCCCATGGCATCAACGTTCTCAATAAAGCAGACCGTGATCATCTGGTTCTTTGAATCGCGTACGACCTCGAGCTCCAGTTCTTCCCATCCAAGAACGGATTCCTCCACCAGGATCTGGCCTACAAGACTAGCAGACAGGCCCCTGCTGGCAATGGTTCGCAATTCTTCTACATTGTAAACCATGCCCCCTCCGGTTCCTCCCATTGTATAGGCGGGCCGGATCACCAGTGGATAGCCGAGATCTTCAGCGATTTTTTCGGCCTCTTCTACACTGAAGGCAGGGTTACTTTCAGGCATTTCAATGCCAAGCTGATTCATTGTTTCCTTAAAGGCAATCCTGTCTTCACCACGCTTGATCGCATCTACCTCAACCCCGATTATCTTGACACCAAATTTTTCAAGCACACCGGTCCGCGCCAATTCTGAGGAGAGATTGAGCCCGGATTGGCCACCGAGGTTTGGGAGTATGGCATCAGGCCTTTCTTTTTCGACGATTTCCGCCATGGTCTGCAGGTTAAGGGGCTCTATATACGTGGCTTCGGCCATACCCGGGTCGGTCATGATTGTTGCGGGATTGGAATTGGCCAGGACAATCTCGTAACCTAATTTTCGAAGGGCCTTGCAGGCCTGAGTCCCCGAGTAGTCGAATTCACAGGCCTGACCGATAATAATAGGGCCGGAGCTGATAATCATCACCTTTTTGATATCGTCACGTCTCGGCATATAGCGATGGCTCCTTTCAAGATTGGCTAATGTGAATTGAAATCTAAAGTATGACTTAATTTTGGCTTTGGTGAATATAGAAAAGTGCCGGTTTCAAGTCAAGGTGAAATGAGAAATAGGAGGTCGGATATTCTGATTAATCTGATGCATTTCCAGACTTAATGTCTGACTGTCAAGGCCAGGATCTAAAAAGTCGACATGAGACGTTAGCATCCTGTTTTTGTCTCAGAGTCATGATGCCGCAGTGGACTCCGAGACGACATAGTACGCAGAAAAACGCAGATATTCAGGATGCATATCCAATATGCGGCAGTCTGTGCAGATCTACGTCTCATTTAGCCAGATCTCCGTTTACTCCGCTCTCAACGTCAACTATCAGAGGGACCATAACCCTTATTAGATTTAACTCCTTGCACAGATTCTCCTCGATATAGTTTTTAAGAGCAGTGATAGCTTCCTAAGTTTCCTTATACCAAACCTTGATCCAGCATGGCATTCACCACCTTCACGAAACCTGCAATGTTTGCTCCTGCCATGTAATTGCCTGGTACACCATACTCGGCGGCGGCATCCAGGCAGCTTTTGTGAATGCTTTTCATAATTATTTTGAGGCGGTTGTCCACTTCTTCCCTGGGCCAATTCAGGCGCATGCTGTTCTGGGCCATTTCAAGACCCGATACTGCCACACCTCCTGCATTTGCCGCTTTTCCAGGCGCATAGAGGATTTTGTTGTCCAAAAAGATATCAATGGCTTCCGGGGTGGAGGGCATATTGGCCCCCTCACTGACTAGGTTTACACCATTATTGACCAGGTTTTGGGCATCCTTTTCATTGATCTCGTTCTGGGTGGCACTTGGAAATGTGCAGTCGGCCTTATGGTTCCACAGGGGATTGTAGTCCAGAGTGGTATCAACTTCCGTGTAAACCGATTCCGAATACTTTTCGATATACTCCTTAATTCTGCCCCGTCTGATGTTCTTTAGCCTCATTACGAAGGCAAGTTTATCCTTGTCTATGCCCTCCTCATCATAAATATAACCCGAAGAATCGGATAGTGTAACCACTTTGCCCCCAAGTTCTATTATTTTTTCCACGGTGTACTGTGCGACGTTTCCGGAACCTGATACTAAACAGGTTTTGCCTTTAAGACTGTCATTCTGTGTGTTTAACATTTCAGCGGCAAAATAGACACAACCGTATCCGGTTGCCTCAGGCCTGATAAGGCTTCCACCCCAGTCCAGGCTTTTACCGGTGAACACACCTGTGAATTCATTTCGCAATTTTTTATACATGCCAAAAAGATAACCAATCTCCCTGGCTCCGACACCGATATCACCGGCAGGAACATCAGTATTCGGACCGATGTGGCGGAAGAGCTCGGCCATGAAACTCTGGCAGAACCTCATAACGTCATTATCAGATTTCCCCTTGGGATCAAAATCAGATCCGCCTTTTCCCCCTCCCATGGGGAGAGTGGTCAGAGCGTTTTTAAAGACCTGCTCAAACGCTAGAAATTTGAGGATGCTGAGGGTTACAGATGGGTGAAAACGTAATCCACCCTTGTATGGCCCGATTGCGCTGTTCATTTCTATCCTGAATCCACGGTTTACGTGAACATTGCTCTGGTCGTCCAACCATGGAACCCTAAATATAATTAAACGTTCTGGTTCCGTTATTCTTTCTAATATCTTGGCGTGACGATATTCGGGATTTCGATCCAGTACCGGCTGAACCGTCTCTATGACCTCTGTCACGGCCTGGTGAAATTCCCTTTCGCCGGGATCTCTCGCCTTTATTATTTCTAAAATGTCCGACATAATTACCTCCTGTTTGATATTTTATTTTCGATTTCTGATTGAAGATTGAAAAAAGGATGTTTTTAAGTGGTCAATTTTCAATTATCAATGGCAAATGCTTAGCCCCCAATAATTGCGCATTGAGATTTTCTGCCGTCGATCTTAAGTATCAATGGTTTTGCAGGTCTTACATGACGCAAAAAGGTTGTTTCCTGCATAGCGGGCAGTGAATTCACCCATTTCCAGTCAAAGTGATCTTCCGAATCCGGCCCTTCGGTGACGGTTATGTAATGGATGCCTAACGATGTGATATTCTGGAAAAAATGAGAACCCTGGGAAGGATCGGCCTTTAGTTTTTCATTCCTGAGTTCAATAATGGCACCTACACCGGATATATTCCGCCATTGGACCGGGATGCCAAGCCACCTGTCAGCAGATCCCCACCTTCCGGGACCGATTAGGAGGTACGGACGTTTTTCCTTAAGCAGGCCGGCGTTTATCCGGCCGATTTCCTCGGCCATCTGGAAGGTAGCTTCCGGCCTGAAATCATCGGGTTTGACATAGACGATATCCGCTATTTTCTCATTTTTTCCATTTCCCAGAGCCTGGTTGGAACTACAGAAACCCCTTTCATATTCCTCCTGTGTAATTTGTACTTCAAAACGTTCTTCATCAGCGACCATCGGTCTCATCTGAAGAAGATAGAAAGAACTTTTCTTCTTCTTATCAGGGCTCAGATTTACGGAGAACTCTATTTCAATAGGGCATCCCATTCCCCTGCGCCCAAGTTCCAGCAAATCGGATAATAAGTCTGGCAAGGGAAAAATATTGTATTTTAGTATCTGAGCAAATGTTAAAATTTTGGGCCCCTGTATATAGGCAGTGTCCCTGATGCGGTGTTCTTCGGGAACATACGTACTTGCAAGTGTCATTACGGGAAATTCTGTTTCCGCATCATCCACTTCTCTTTTTTCCAGATTAGAATATTCCTCGAAGTTGAGATCGTCGGGATAATCCTTGATTTTCAGCGCATAAAAGAAACGCTGTGCGCCTGCTAAAATGTCATCGACTGTGGAAAATTGTGGCATAATGCCCGGATACTTGGGAGAAAAGCGCAAGGTCTTTTCTCCTTCTACAACTGTTTTGCCCAAGCCTAAGGCAATGTGGGTGATTCCTTCTTCAGGTTTCATATGGGAAACCGGATAAAAATTGTGGGACTGGGCTACGCCGGAAATAGCAGGATAGAAATAATTCCCATATTCCTTTCCGGCCAACTGCTGGATAATGACGGCCATTGCCTCTGCATGAGGCTGATTCAAAGTGTTTCTGGAAAATGCCTTGGGACCTTCATAATATGTGGAAGCGTACACCAGTTTTATGGCTGTGATGAGATGCTGAAGCCGTTTGGAATGTTCGGAATGGTTGTTGGGTATCATATAGGTTTCGTAAAGCCCGGCATATGGCTGGAACTGGGCATCTTCCAGCAGGCTGGATGAACGCACGGAAAGGGGTATTTTTACCTGAGCTACGAATGCTTCGAGTTCATTTATAAGCCATTCCGGCATGTGTGCATCAAGGAAGCCTTTTGTGACTTCTTTATCGGTAAAGTCTTCCTTGGCAAATCGTTCAAGATGGTTCTGTGTTACGAAAGACTCAAAACCGTCCGTAGTGATGACCAGGGTTTTGGGAACCTTGATGTTGATTTCCGAGTATTTTTCATCAAGTTTGGAATTTTGTTGAAGCAGGGCGGACATAAAGGCCAGGCCGCGTGCTTTTCCCCCCAAGGAACCTTCACCGATTTTGACAAAATCCATGATGTAAGGATCGAAGTTGTGGCGATTATACCGGGCGACTACCCCTTTCTGTCGCCATTTGCGTAATGCGCGGATGTTGGAAATAATATACTGCCGCATATCATCAATGCTTTCAAAATCGGATGCCTGGACCTCACGAAATGTTGAAGCAAGGGTGAATTCAGCACGGGTCATGATCCACCTGGAAAAGTGATTTTGTTCTGCGTGATACAAAAGACATTCATCCGGTACCCGGGCAACTTTGGTCTCGAGTGCACGAAGATTGGGGGCCCGGTCAATTTCTGTGCCGTCCGGCATGCGGAAAATGAAATCTCCAAACCCCAGATGGGTCAGGAAAAAATCGTGTAATTCCGCAAGAAGATTTGGAGAGTTCTTGTCAAGGAACATCGCAGGAATTTGACTTGCCTTATCCTTGTTTAAGGGCTCCGCACTCAGCAGGAGCAGGGGAAGGTCAGGAATCTCTTCTCTGACTTGAGAAAGCAAATGAAATCCTGCATCAGCATTCATTTCACCATTTCTTGGGAGGCGGGCATCAGATATTATGCCGAAAAGAAAAGAGCGATACTTCCGCCAAAGCTCCATTGCCTCTTCATAGTTTTGAGCCATTAATATTTTGGGCCTCGCCCGCATTGTGACGAGCCGGTGTTCTTCTGTTAGCCCGCTTTCAAGTACGGCCTGGGTCTGCCTTACGATTTCTTTGTAAATCAGGGGAAGAAAAGACGAGTAATACACAGGGGAATCCTCGACTAAGATCAGGACGCGGACATTGGCTCTCTGGGTATCAAAATCAACATTAAGGCGGTCTTCCGCATTTTTGACGAGGGCAAGAAGCAGGTCTGAATTGCCTGACCAGATAAAGAGCTTATCAATTCCGCTGCAATCCCTGTTTTCCGGAGGCGGGTAAAGTCCCCTGGTATTGTGGGCCAGAAGAATGACAGGCAGATTCGGCCTTATCTTTTTTATCTCCAGACCGAAAGAGAAGGCATCCATTTCATCCAGATGCGGCATTGTAATAACCATATCAAATTCTTTCTTATTCAAAACCGCCAGGGCCTCATAGGCTGAAGAGGTCCGGGTTACCCGGGGGGGCTGGCTCAGGTTCAGCCCGCTATATTCGTTTATAATCCTTGAGGCGAGGCTCGTATCTTCTTCCATTATGAATGCATCATAAGGGCTTGATACTAAAAGGATTTCTCGAATCTTGATGGACATCAATTCGTGAAATACTTTGAAGTCAACATAAAATTCACTGGTTAAGTTTGTATTTTTTTGAGTCATATTAATATTCGGATTCACGGGTTTTCTGACAAAAAGGCCTCATAGCGCACCCGCCGGTTTTAATTTCCAAATTTCGGGGCTTCAGGAATCGATAATCCCAAGGGCCTCATCCCTGTAGGCGTCCATTACATAGGGAATGCCGGTAACTTTTGCGCATTCCTCGGTAAGAGCGAAGATGTCTTTTCTGCTGATATATTGAACTTCCCAGTTCCTGGATCCGGCCATTATCTGCTGGAGTCCCACCTTGATCTTATCCGTGGCACTGAATATGCCGATAGCGCCCAATGGAAGTTTGTCTGCTTCAGACCCGTACTTTTCCTTTAAGACCTCATAATTCATGAATATTTCTTCTTTGGTGGATCCGAATCTTGAGACAGTCGCAGGGAGTCCTCCGTCTTCACCTCTCAACCACTTCTCGGTGTTTTTGCCCACCATTCCCGGGATCATCAATGCCCGCCCCATGCATACGGCCTTGCAGTAAGGAGAACCCAGTGCCAGGGCCTTGAAAACATGATCTTCGGAAGAAAAACCGCCTGCAAATGCGATATCCGGCACCCATTTTTCCTTGCTTGCCAGGCGATCACACAACTCATACGCCATGGAATGTAGGTAAATGGATGGAATTCCCCACTCGGTCATCATCCTCCAGGGGCTCATGCCGGTACCTCCCGGTGCGCCAT